>WFPU01000171.1 GCA_015487435.1 Sulfurimonas sp. | reverse complement strand
GTAGATACTTTTGTGACACCTGTTAGTATGTGGAAAGTATATATATTAAGATGCAGTGATGATTCACTTTATACAGGAGTTACAACAGATCTTCAAAGAAGAATAAAAGAGCATAATGGTACAAAACTTGGCGCAAAATATACAAGCAGTAGACGACCAGTGGAATTGGTTTATTTTGAAAATTGTAATGATAAAGTTGATGCAACGAAAAGAGAATATGCAATAAAACAGCTAAATAGAAAACAAAAACAGGAGTTAATAGATGTTTAAAATATATATAGATGGTGATGCTTTTGTAAATGCACTAAAACCAATTCTAATCAAACAAATTGAGCGTTTGAAAATTCCAACAATAGTAATATCAAATAAAAAAATAAATATTGGTAAATCTGAATTTATAGAGTACTTGATAGTGGAACAAGGTGCAGACGAAGCTGATCATAAAATAGTAGAGATGACACAAGAAGGCGACTTAGTTATAACAGCTGATATACCATTAGCAGATAGAATCATAAGTAAAAATGCACACGCCATAGACCACAGAGGGGAACTCTATTCCGTTGATAACATAAAACAATACTTAGCTATGAGAAATTTGATGGAAAAAATTCGTGAAAGTGGAGAGATAACAGGTGGTCCAAAGCCTTTTTTAAAAAAAGATGCAGAGTTATTTGCTAATCAGTTAAATGCATTTTTAGGAAAAGTAAAAAAATAATTTTATTATAATTTTTACTTATATGTATTTAAAGCTTAAATTATTATTAAGTATAATGAAACATAATAATTACTAATGTTACATTTAAGTGTTTGTAACTATAATAACCCATCTAAAAAAAGGAAATAGAATGAAAAAAATGGTTATGTCGATAGTTGCTTTAGGTGCAACTACAGCTTTAATGGCTGGTGTAAATGCTGGGGCTTGTACAGGATGTCATGGTGCTGATTGGAGCAAAGCTGCTCTTGGTAAATCTAAAGTTGTTTCAGAGATGAGTCATGCAGATATCGCAGCATCGCTTAAAGGTTATAAAGATGGATCTTATGGTGGAGCAATGAAGGGTATGATGAAGGGTCAAGTAGCAAAATATTCTGATGCTGATTTAGAAGCTTTCGCGCAAACAATTGGTAAGTAATCTTACTCGAATTGTCATTATGGCAGTTTAAAGTAATACTTACATAATAAATTTCAGGTATCACTTAAAGTTAATAGTATTTTCAAAAATTCTATTTAATTTTGAGTGAAACTATCGCCTCACTAACAACAAATAAAAATCTACAAATGCTACATAAATAATATATATGATATATTAAGTAGTCAGCCCTGAAAAATCAACTTCAAGATTTTCTACTATTCAGCTAAACCTCAATTTTCACTAGCATAAATTATTTTTATTTCAAATAAGCAGTGTAATAAGAACAATATCTTTTATCTTGTAGTAGCAAGATTTATGAAGAGTGTTATTATATATTTTACATTATCAATAATTTTTTTATTAAATAGTATTTAGAAACTCTTAAAGCAGATAGTAAATAAGCAAACCAAAAGCACCAAATTGCTACAATACACAAAAAATTACATCCATTAAGAGGGTATTTTATGTTTGAATCGTTAACAAGTTCATTTACAGCAGCTATAAAGAAAATTCGTACATTTGATGATGAAAAAGCACTTAAAAAAGCACTCAATGAGTTAAAAAAGTCACTTCTTAAAGCAGATGTAAATCACAAAGTTGTTAAAGAGTTAATAGCTAAAGTTCATGAGGGTACAAAGGCTAAAGGGATAGGTAAAGATCAATTTTTAGAGGCGATGAGAGCTACTCTTTATAAACTACTAGAAGTTGGTGGGAATAAAGGATTTATTTTTGCTCCAAATCCTCCAACAGTAATTTTAATGACGGGGCTTCAAGGTTCAGGTAAAACTACCACTACTGGTAAGTTAGCAGTTTATTTAAAAAATAAACAAAAAAAAGTTTTAATTGTAGCAGCCGATTTACAGCGTTTAGCAGCAGTTGAGCAACTCCGTCAAATCACAACTCAAATTGAAGTTGAATTATTCGAAGATGAAACTACTAAAAACCCAGTTGAAGTTGTAAAAGCTGCTCTTAAAAAAGCAAATGCTGGAATATATGATGTAGTTTTGATAGATACAGCTGGTCGTTTGGCTATTGATGATGAGCTGATGGGTGAGCTTGAAGCTGTTAAAAAAGTAGCAAATCCAAATGAAATTTTTTATGTAGCAGATTCTATGACTGGGCAAGATGCAGTTCGTACAGCTACTACATTTAAAGAAAAAATTGGAATTGATGGTGTAATTCTTTCAAAATATGATGGTGATGCAAAAGGTGGTGTAGCTCTTGGATTATCAAGCCAAGTTCAAGTTCCACTTCGCTTTATAGGTAATGGTGAAAAGATGGAAGATTTAGAAGTTTTCATGCCAGAGCGTATTGTAAATCGTCTTATGGGATTTGGTGATGTTGAGGGACTTGCTGAAAAAACTGCTGATATAGTAGATGAAAAAACTGCAAAAAAATTAACTAAAAAAATTAAAAAAGGTAAATTTAATTATAATGACTTTTTAGAACAAATGGAACAAATGAAAAAAATGGGTTCTATGAAATCTATAATTGGTATGATTCCAGGGATGGGAAATATGTCTAAAGCACTTAAAGATTTTGATATGGAAAATTCAAGTGAACTTAAAAATATAAAATCAATGGTAAGCTCTATGACTAAAAAAGAAAGAGAAGATCCAGATTTATTAAATAATTCTCGTAAACAGCGTATTGCGGCTGGTTGTGGACTTACACAAGTAGAGATTAATCGTATGATTAAACAGTTTAAAAATGCGGGTAAAATGGCTAAAAAATTATCAGGTAAAAATGGGATGAAAGATCTTCAAGCGATGATGGGACAAATGGGCGGAGCGGGAGCTCTTCCAAGATAACTTTACATTTTAAAAATAACTCGCTATAATTCCACCATCGTAATAACTTCTGAAATAATCCCTCTGTGATTAGAAGGTATTTTGCAATTGCAAAATATAATACGCCAACTGGCGGTAAGAGGCACAATTAAATATTTATATTTTATTCTGCAAAATAATACCCCACAAATTTTAAAAAAAAGAAAACAGATGAAAATCTAACTCTTTTCTTGCTATATTTTACTTCGTAAAATATGCTCGTCAAAGAAATTTTCGCTGTAAACAAGGAACTTATTTATGACAGTAATTAGACTTACTCGTATGGGAAGAAAAAAACAACCTTTTTACCGTATCGCGGTTACAGATAGCCGTAAACGTAGAGATGGTGGTTGGATTGAATTAATTGGACATTATAATCCAATGACAGAAGATAAAACTTTAGTAGTTGATAATGAAAGACTTGATTATTGGTTAAGTGTTGGTGCTCAAATGAGTAGCCGTGTTAAAAAGATAACTGGTCGTTAGTCAAATGATTAGTGAATTTGTCGCACAATTTGCAAAACTTATAGTATCACATCCTGATGATATAGATGTTGGAGTTAAAGAGGGCGATGAAGTAACTGAGATTGTACTTTTTGCTAATCAAGCTGACATTGGTAAGCTGATTGGTAAAGAGGGTAAGATGATTGGTGCTATTAAAACTGTTATCTCTGGCTGTAAAGCTAAAGATGGTATAAGTTATAGGATTAATGTTGAAGCAATCTGATCTTCTTCATATCGCTACTATTGGTAAAACAGTTGGTATTAAAGGCGATATGAAACTCCATCTATATACTGATTTTCCAGAACAATTTAAAAACAATACATCTTTTTTTATAAATCCTCATGAAAGATTAACTCTAGCAGAAGTCAATTTAGGCAAAGGGCTTATTAAAGTAGATGGTATTTTCACACCTGAAGATGCTAAAAAATTTACAAATAAAGAACTTTATGCAACAATGGAAGAAACAAGAAAGAATTGTCATCTTAATGATGGTGAGTTCTTTTGGTTTGACTTAGTAGGATGCAAAATTATTGAAGGTGGAGTACCATTGGGTACGGTTACTGATATTGATAGGATTAATTCTCTAAATTATTTAAAAATCAATACAGATGAAGAACTTATTAAAACTGGTAGTGCAAAAACTTTTTTAATACCACACAATAAACCATTTACAATAAAAACAGATATTAGAAATAAAATCATCACAGTTAGTGGAGCGATGGATATTTTAGAAGCGTCATAATGAGATTTACATTTGTTACTTTATTTCAAAATATAGTTGAGGGTTATTTCAACGATTCTATCCTAAAAAGAGCTATTGAAAAAAATATACTTAGCGTATCATATATAGACCCTAGAGACTTTAGCTTAAACAAACATAACAAAGTTGATGATACAGCAGTTGGCGGTGGTGCTGGTATGGTTATGAATCCTCAGCCGCTTTTTTATTGTCTTGATAATTTAAAAAAACAAGATGAAGATGTACATATAATTTTTTTAACACCAGTTGCTAAGCAGTTTAAGCAGCGAGATGCAAAAAGGTTAGCAAAAAAATCTCATCTAGCATTTGTAAGTGGAAGATATGAAGGTATTGACGAGCGTGTGATTGAGACATATGCTGATGAAGTTTTTTCTATTGGTGATTATATCTTAACAGGTGGCGAATTGCCCTCATTAGTAATTTGTGATGCAGTATCTAGAAATGTAGATGGAGTTTTAGGAAATAGTGAATCTTTAGAGATTGAGAGTTTTGAAACATCTCTTTTAGAGGCACCATCATTCTCTAAACCAGCAAATTATCAAGGAATTGAGGTACCTAAAGAATACCTAAAGGGAAATCATAGTAAAATTCGCACACTAAAAATAGCTCTGTCTGAATGTAAAAGTAAATTTTTTAGACCAGAGCAGCTTTTAAAGCATATTACAAGGAAATCTTATGAGAAATAAGTATATTGAAAACTTTGAAAAAGCACAAGTATCTGAGAAGACTATTCCAGACTTTCGTGCTGGTGATACTGTTCGTTTATCAGTAATTATCAAAGAGGGTGAAAAGTCTCGTATTCAAGCATACGAAGGTGTATGTATCGCTAAGCGTGGTCAAGGGACAGGTCAAACTATTACTGTTCGTAAAATTGGAGCTAATGGTGTTGGAATTGAAAGAATTTTCCCAACGTATTCTGATTCATTAACTGAGATAAAAGTTCTTCGTCGCGGTCGTGTTCGTCGTGCAAAACTTAATTATCTTCGTGATCTTGCTGGTAAAGCAGCTCGTATTAAAGAACTTAGAAGAAAATAATCTTCTGAGTCTTTCCCCTACATTTAATAACACAAAAATCATACCACTTTTTACAAACTTTAATTAAACAAATAGTATAATGGTTCATGAGCTATTTAGATGATCTTAGAACTATTGTAAATATTAACTCTTATACTAAAAATAAAGCTGGTGTAGATAAAGTTTCAAAAATATTTGATAATTGGTTTTTGGAACTTGGTTTTAGCGTTCAAACACATAACCGAGTAAATATTGGCAATCATAAACATTATATCTCTTCTCATAAAAAAAAATCTAAAAAATTATTATTATTAGGACATATAGATACAGTTTTCCCACCAGAAAAATTTGAAAATTTTTCTGAAGATGAAGTGTGGGTATATGGTCCTGGTGTATGTGATATGAAAGGTGGAAATATTGTTTTCCTTGAAGCTCTAAGAAAACTAAAAAATCAAAATATTGATATACAAAATATAGATATCCTTTTAGTTAGTGATGAAGAGACAGGAAGTGATGATTCTAAATACTTAAGTGCATCAATCGCAAAAAATTATGACTATTGTTTTGTTTATGAAGCAGCTGGAATAAATGAAGAGGTGGTAACTGCAAGAAAAGGCGTTGGTACTTTTTATATAGATATAGAGGGTAAAGCTGCTCATGCAGGAAACTGTTACATAGAGGGTAATGATGCTAACTTAGAAGCCTCATATAAACTACAAGAGTTAGTAAAGCTTACAAATTTGGATAAAGGCACTACTGTTAATGTTGGAAAAATCAATGGTGGGATTGGTGCAAATACAATATCACCACATGCCAATTTAGTTTTTGAGATTAGATATAAAAATTCCCAAGAAAGAGATAGGGTTTTAAAGAAAATAGATGAAATTGTTGAGCAAACATATGTAGATGGGACATCAGCAATACTATCTGGTGGAATTCAAAGAGATGTGATGCAAACTACACAAAGCTCATTGGAATTAATAAAAAATATAGAAAAAATAACTTCTCAAACATTAAAGTATGAAGAGAGAGGTGGAGTTAGTGATGCAAATGTTATTAGTTCATGTGGCGTTGTCACTTTAGATGGATTTGGTCCATTTGGAGATGGTGATCACACCATAAATGAGAGAGCTAAAAAAAGTAGTTTTAAAAATAGGATAAACTTAAGCACAAAACTTTTTACTTTTTTTGTCAAAAATTTAGATTTTAAAGGGGAAAGTATATGAGTAACAGAAAAATTGGCATGTGGATGTACAGCAATGGCGGTGGTGATAAGATTCAAAAGAAAATTATTAAGAAGTTAAAAGATAGAGGTATCGACACATTAAACAATATTAATTTAAGACACACCATAGCAAGAAATGCAAATATAATTCATGGTAATGATAAATTAAATAAATTAGATTTGTTCTTTTCTTATAATGCAGGTGAACAGACACAATATCAAATGTATATTTACCAAGCGCTTAATCGTGTAATTCCTATGATAAACTCTTACGATTCTTTTGCATTAACCGAAGATAAATTTCATACCTCTTTTGTGCTAAGAAATAATGATGTTAAAACAGCTGATTATAAACTTTGTCATAGAGATGATGGACATGAACTTAAAAAAATTATTAAAAAATGGGATAAAATGGTCTATAAACCAACTGATGGTTGGGGTGGTGTTGGACTTACTAAGATTGAGAATGAGGCAAATTTAGATATGTTGATGCCATTTTTGAATCAAATGGATTTAAGATATTTTTATGTTGAAAAATTTATTAATTATGACAATACTGATTTTAGAGTAGATATTGTTGATGGAAAATTTGTATCTTGTTATGGTAGAAAAGCAAGTGGGACTGATTGGAGAACAAATGTAACTAGTGGTGGTACTGTGTTTATGCGTGATGCAAACCAAGATATAATAGATGTAGCAATTAAAGCATGTAAAGCATGTGGTGTTGATATTGGTGGCGTTGATCTTATTTATGATAGAGAAAAAGAGGAATATATAGTATTAGAAGTAAATGGAATTCCAGCATTTGCAACACCAGAACAAGAAAAAATCGGACTTGATTTTAATGATAAAAAAATAGATTTAATAGTAGATTTAATAGACAAAAAATCTTTAAAAAAATAAATTTTTAAAATTTAATTTGTAGGGGTAGTAACATTATGGCAGATAGAAAAATTGGTATGTGGATGTATAGCAATGGTGGTGGTGATGTTATAGAAAAAAAAATTGTAGATCAACTTAAAGATAGAGAAATTGATGTATTTACAGAGCTTAATCTTCGTTTTGCAAAAGGCTCCAAAGAAGGAATTATATGTAATAACCTAAATATGTTGGAGTTAGATTTGTTTTTCTCATATAATGCAGGAGAACAAACAAATACACAAGTCTATATGTATGAAACAATAGATAAGTATGTGACTACAATGAATAGTTATGCATCATTCGCATTATCAGAAGATAAATTTAGATCAAATATAGCATTGAATAAAGTTGGTATAGCAACAACAGACTTTTTTTTATGCCATAGAGAATCCCCAGAATATTTAGTTGCAAAATTTAAAGAATGGGAAAAACTGGTCTTTAAACCAATTGATGGTTGGGGTGGAAATGGTATGATATTGCTAGAGTCATCTCAAAGTATAGATGCATTGATGCCATTTTTAAATCAAACAGATATACGACATATATATTTAGAAAAATTTATCGATAATGATTTTTCAGATTATCGTATTGACATAGTTGATGATGAATTCATCTCATGTTATGGAAGAAAAGCCAATGCAAGGGAGTGGCGGACAAATATTTCTAGTGGTGGTAGTATTATGCATCGTGAAGCTAATGATAAAATAATAGATATAGCAAAAAAAGCAACAAAAGCTTTAGGGCTTGATATAGCTGGTGTTGATATTATGTATGATAGAGAAAAAGAGGAATATATAGTTTTAGAAGTAAATGGAATTCCAGCATTTGCAACACCCAAACAAGAAAAGTTAGGACTTAATTTTAATGATAAAAAAATTGAAAAAATAGTTAATTTAATCGATTCTAGAACAAAACATAAAAAAAGGTAAATAGGTATATAATGACACTAATAAATAATTTTTTAAAAAATGGTTTTTCTTTAAAGGTAATAGTATGAG
>WFPU01000170.1 GCA_015487435.1 Sulfurimonas sp. | reverse complement strand
TTCAAATTTTAACAGAAAGTGGGTGATGTGATATGCCTGGTATCGTACTACGCTCAGATGATAATTTTGATGCAGCTTACAGACGTTTCAAGAAGCAAGTTGACCGTAACTTAATCGTTACAGAAGCTCGTGCTCGCCGTTTCCACGAAACAGAAACTGAAAAGCGTAAGAAGTTCAAAATTGCATCTCGTAAGAAAATGCTTAAACGTCTTTATATGATGAGACGTTACGAATCACGCCTGTAATATAAGCCTTCGGGCTTATATGCTCCTATTTAACGACATTCCACGACTTTTTAAGTTTTCTAATATCTTCTAATTTGTACCCTATAGGTACCCTAATATCAAAAAAGCACTTATTAACGCTCACAAACCATCATTTTAAATAGTTCGTATCCATAAATAATAGGCATAAATAAAATAAAGGCTGCCAGTATTGCAATAGCTCCCGTAAAAGTTGCCAGTAGCGGAGATAAAATAAGGAATATTAAAAAATCTGTACTTAGTATTTTGTCCATGTCTGCCGTCCAAATAACAAGGCCTACTAAGTACGATACTATTCCAAAATGCTTCTCTATAAAATCTAACATAGCCTAATTTTATCATAAGTTATTTATGCTTCTCTATTTCCTTGTAAAGTTTATCCATATTTTGCACCACATCAAAAAGTACATTTTCTAGCAGCACAAAGCGCATGCGAGAGTATATATAATCTCCGTCATTCTTGTTCTGTGCTATTGTGTCTATTATTGCGGTTACTCCTTCAAGCGTCATAGTAAAACCGCTAAGGGTGTCTAAAACTTCTACAATATCTATTTTATTTTTCATGATCTATTTCCCTTTGTTTATAATTGCGTCAAGTGATGCTCTTGTATCTCTGTATTTTTGTGCAAAAAGTCTTGTTTGTGTTACATAAAAATCAACGATACTTCCACCGTTTTTATATGCTCTGCAAGATTTTTCCGCTTCTACTAGAAGCACCTCGATACGTTCATCCTGCGTGAGGCTCTTTTTTCTCTCTATGGAGTAGCTATACTCCTCTAACTCCTCACGCAGCTCTTCCATCTCTTCTAAAATGAACTCTTTTTCATATCTGCAAGCCTTTAGTTTACGCATAAGCTTTTTCTTTTTCATAACACATACTCCCATCTTAAATATTTATTCGCTATTTTTTTAACATCATCTGCAACCTGGACGCTCACTATCTTGTAGCCATTCGGCAAAAATACTTTTATCTTCATTTCACTATCTCCTTGTGTGGTGTTGATGCGTTGAGGTTAAATAACCTCGTATTGCGTTCCGCTTATTTTTAAAGCCTGCAGCGTTGCAAGGTTAATCATTCTATACCCTCCCGCAATCATGTCGTAAACTGTAATTAAACTATTTTTCTCACTCACTCCGTTTTTACCTCCTTTTAGATTTTTTTGTACGCCTAATCGCGCTACCATTTTTCTAAGTGAGCCGTCTTTTTTAATGAACTCGCAGCTAAATATCTTCCCGTGTGTTGATTTGATAACCTCATCAACTTTGTATCTTGATACAGTTCTCATTATGCTACCTCCTCGATGTCGTAATTTGCTTCTATAAACTCCTGTATTGCTTCTGCAATGCTAATGTCTGCATCAAGAGATAATCCGATAATCTCTAAAAGTTCTTCTTTTGTTACTTCGTCTTTGATGTCGTTTAGTGTTATTTGAGTATTCATTTTTTAGCCTTTTTATATGCTCTTGCATATTTTAGATATTAAAAGTATATTCTTAAGCATATTAAATTAAGCTTAAATAGTATGCTGTTGAATAGATTTATTAAAAATATGATATACTTGTGCATATTTTTAAAGAAAAAAGGTTATAAAAATGAATAAAGAAATATTCAAAGAATTATTAAAACAAGCGGGATTAACAAAAAAGGGATTATCTGAATTACTGCAAATACCTTATGCAACTGCTAATAGTTGGGGTAATAACGGGCGTGATTATCCTTACTGGGTTAAATCGTGGCTCACTCTCTACATAGAAAATAAAGAGTGCAAAGAGTTAAAAGAGATCATCCGTGAGAATGTTTGCAAAGATGAAAACAATTAAAGAACTGCTCAGCACCATATTATCTCTTTTTGGTGTTGTGGTTATTGCTATCATTATTTCGTTTATTTTATATCTTCTTACTGGTTATATTGAAGTTGCCGCAGCCATTGGTATAGTAATTTTTATAGCCGGTTATCTTGGTACAGCTATCAAAGTGTTTAAACAATAAGCTAAACACTCGATAACTGCCCTTAAAACGCTTCAATTACTTCTAGGTATACCAAAGTATCAAATAATACTTTTATGCGTGTGTACCTTTACGACTCACACCGTCATAAGCTTCTAGCACATAATCAACGTCAATTATCCACCCCTGTATATAATCAACCTTGTTAAAAGTTTCTATTAGGCTCGTTATGTCGTTGTGGTCTTTATGATTGTCTATGCAAAATGTAACCATATCCCTTAAAAGCATGTTGTTAGTGTTCATCTCTCTTATTTCGTCTTCGTTGAGGTCGCTATCTTCTGCAATTTCAAACCTATCAAGCCGCAGGGGCTCCATATTTTGTACAATATCACGCGTTAAATACAAATACTTAAGCATTGACTCGTTTTTATTTTGCGTGTCCGGTACTCTTTTCCTCTCATTCGCTTCTCTTTGTGCGTCTCTTGTAGGATCTTCCCACTCTTTGACTGCTTGTTTTACCTCATCGAGTATAAACCACTTCTTTGGAGAGCCTTTTTTCTCGTGGTATGGTATGATTTCCTTTGCCACCAGTTGAGAAAAATAGCTCTCTTTGCCTTTAAAAATGCCCGCTTGTCTCATTTTACGTACGCATTCCGCGCCAGTTATTAACTTCATTTTTTTATCTTCCTTTTGATTTTTTTGTATTTTTGTGTAAAATCGCTCTATGAGCGTTATGTAACTCACAAAAGTTTAGTAAGTTTTTTAGCCCAAAACTACGCGAATTCTGCGAGTACATAGCCCCGTAGAGCTTCATACCCTTAGAAGGACCCGCACTTTTTTAAGTAACCTTCGATAACTTCTTTCGCTTCTATCCAGGTGTAGCACACCTCAAATTTATAAAATGAAGTTAGCCCCTCTCTAAATTTCTCTTGATTGGCTGTTAGCTTATTGCTACCCGCTTTCATCTCTATCCATAAGCCACACCCGCACACGCCACCGTTTGGAATAGGCACAAAAATATCCCATACACCACTAAGAACGCCCTCTCTTTTTAAGTTGGCTGCTGTCCTTTTATCTCTTTTGCCGCCGTTTGGAATAGCAAATATCTTTGAATATCTGCTATCTCTTGCCTGCTGCGTTCTTATCCATTCAAATAATGCCCGTTGATGTTGGCTTTCTATCTGTTTCATTTGCCTTGATTTGCCTCTAATTGTGTTTTCACATACCAGTTTATAATGCTCCCAAACGCTACATCAATAGCTCTCTTTAAAGCTCTTGTTTCAGCCTTAGCCATCATATTGTGCAAACTGTACTTCATAGCACCGCTAAACTCGTTTCGCTCTACAACTCCCATTCCCTCAATGTCTCGTACCGTGTCGCCTATGTTAATGCTAAGGACACCTTTAACTTTTGCATAAGTGCTGTTATCAAGGCTTAATACTTCATCACTTATAATCTTCCAACTGTAAGAGATAGGCAATGATGATAATATTTTGGTAAGCCCGTCTTTAGTAGGCTCAAACCTGCCGTTAATCTTTACAAAATCATTAGGAGCGATAACATTACTCGCTTTTAGTTTTACCTG
>WFPU01000169.1 GCA_015487435.1 Sulfurimonas sp. | reverse complement strand
GCACTATATCTGTATTTAATCATTCTTTTGCTAGAATCCACATAATTATTTATTTAACGAGGTTTTATATGTTTGGTATGGGTTTTACTGAGATACTTATTATTGCTGTTATAGCTATAATTTTTTTAGGTCCAGACAAACTTCCATCAGCCATGGTTGAGATAGCTAAATTTTTTAGAAATGCTAAAAAAACTATAGGTACAGTAAAAGATTCTATAGAAGAAGAGATGAATGTAAAAGATATTAAACAAGAAGCTCTAGCTTACAGAAAAGAACTTTTAGATGCTTCAGATGAATTAAAAAAAGCAACAGATTCTTCACAAATAAACTCTAAACTATCCAAAATTGGAGATGATATCATCCATGATATAAAAGATAAAGAGACAGTTCAAGATAGTGAAAAACCTGAAGAGATTACTTTTGAGAAAAAAAACAAAAAAAGTAAAAAGAAAGAAGAAACACCATATGTTTGATGATTTAAGACCTCACCTCGTTGAACTTAGAAAAAGGTTGGCAATTTCTGCTGGTAGTTTAATAGTTATGTTTTTTGTAATGTTTTATTTTCACGAAGCTATACTTACTTGGATGGTGGAACCTTTAAATGTTGCATTAGCTGAAGTTGGCAAAAAATCACTCCATGCAGCAGATGGAATGGTCACTACTAGCCAAGTTGGTGGTGCTTTTTTTGTAGCCCTAAAAGTTTCATTTTTTGCAGCAATTCTTGGAGCTTTACCAATTATTCTTTTACAAATTTGGATGTTCATTGCTCCTGGATTATACGATAATGAGAAAAAGATGGTTGTCCCTTTTGTACTTGGTGGTACTTTTATGTTTACTATTGGTGTGTTTTTTGCTTACTATATTGTGACCCCATTTGGATTTGATTTCTTGATTACCTTTGGTAGTTTTAAATTTACTCCACTAATTAACATTGAAGATTATGTCGGATTTTTTACAAAAATAATGTTTGGATTTGGTATAGCCTTTGAGCTTCCAGTATTTGCTTATTTTTTAGCCTTACTTGGTATGGTAAACGACAAACAGATGATTTCATTTTTCAAATATGCAGTTATCATAATCTTTATCGTTGCTGCACTTTTAACTCCACCAGATGTTTTAACTCAACTTCTTATGGCTGGTCCATTGATTATACTTTATGGTTTTTCTATTTTAATTGTAAAGATAGTTAATCCAGCTAATGGTGAAGTAACTGATGATAGCTCAATTAAACCAAGTACAAAAGTTAACAAATTCGAAGAATCTAAACAAGATTAACCTATCAAACAAAGAGAAACAAACTTGCCAACTTCAAAAGAACTCCTAACCTCAAGCTACGATTTCACACTCCCTAGTGAACTCATAGCTACACATCCAGTAAGCCCTAGAGATCATGCCAAACTTCTCATATATATACGCAAAACAGATGAAATAATTCATACACATTTTTATGATTTAGAAAAATTTATTCCAAAAAACTGTGCTTTAATCTTCAATGATACAAAAGTAATTAAAGCAAGACTTTATGGTAAAAAAGTAAGTGGTGGAAAAATTGAACTTTTAATAAATAGACCGCTGAATGCATTTGAAATAAATGTTTACATTCGCGGAAAGGTAAAAGTTAATACAGAGATATTTTTTAAAGATGACTTAGTTGCAAAAGTTATAAAACTAGAAGATGACGGAAGTCGTGTTGTTGAATTTTCAGCAGATAAAAATAAGCTTAGATTTGAAGACTTACTACCTATTATTGATAAAATCGGACATGTTCCACTTCCTCCATATATAAATAGAGACGATGATAAATCAGATGAAAGTGAATACCAAAGTGTATTTGCAAAAGCTGAAGGTGCAGTAGCAGCTCCAACTGCCTCTCTACATTTTACAGATGAACAACATGCAAGGATTTGTGATAATTTCAATCATGCTTATGTCACTTTACATGTTGGAGGTGGTACATTTAAACCTGTAGATGCTGAAATTATAACAGATCATCCTATGCACTCAGAATATTATGATATCTCAAATAAAGCAAAAAAAATATTAGACTCAGATATCTCCATACTTAGCGTAGGGACAACTTCAACAAGGACTATAGAGTTTTATGAAAAACACGGAAAAATTCAAAGGGGTGAAGCAAATCTATTTTTACATCCAAATAATAAACCAAGCCGTGTAAATCATCTACTTACAAATTTTCACCTACCAAAATCTACACTTTTAATGTTAGTAGCTTCATTTATAGGGATAAAAAAGACTCAACAACTTTATGCAGAGGCCATAAAAAACAACTACCGTTTTTACTCTTATGGCGATGCTATGTTAATTATTTAAATTTTATTATACTTATTTTACTTAAGTACCACTCGCCCATTTAAAACTTCTATCTCTGCATTGAGTTCAGCTTCAAAAATTCTATCTGGGAATCTAACCAAAACTTCATCATATTTTGGATTAGTTTTACAAAATATTAAAAACTCATCATCATTAGATTGTGAATTCAGCTGTGCATCTGCAAATATAAAACTTATAAATTCATCAATATCATAGATAGCTTTTGCTTTGCCTTCTGATAGGAGTTTGTTTGTGCCATTACTCTCACCTATTCTTTGAGCTAAAACATATATCTCTTTACCCATTTTTAGTGCAAATTCTACACTCCGCATCGTTCCACTATCTAGATCTGCTTCACCAACTACAAGTACTTTACCAAGGGCCACTACTAGTTCGTTTCTTAAAACAAAAGTATATGGGCGAGATGTGGAGCCCTCTTCAAATTGAGAAAGTAAAAGTCCATTTTTTTGTATATTATTTAATAAATTTTTATTTACAGCAGGATACCTGATATCAATTCCACATGGAAGAACAGATATAGTGTTAGAACAACCAGCTCCATTATGAGCTACAGCATCAATTCCCATCGCTCCGCCACTTACTATACATATACCAATTTTTGATAATTTTGATGAAAGGTTTTGTATCTGTAAACGAGAATATTTTGTAGGTTTACGACTACCAACTATTGAGATTTTTTCTCTTTCTAATAAAGAAAGATTGCCATCATAAAAAAGCTTTTTTGGATATGTTTTCATATCTTGAAGTTCTTTTATATAATGATTTAAAACAGCCATCTAGTACAACTCGTTTACCAATACTAATTCAACGTCTTTAAATAGTTTTTTTGATTCGGCAATCGCTAAAAGAGTGTTAGCATGTGGATGCCCTATAGCTATAGCTGTTCCATGAGATTTTGCAATTTTTATAGCTTTTTTTATCTGCTCTTTTATATATGGCTTATCCATTTGGTGATCTAAAAACACATCACGTGCTACATACTTTAAACCAAAATTTTTCATAACTTTTGGAACTTTAGTATCAGCAGTAGTGCGAGAGTCTATAAAATTTATATTATTTACATTTAATGATGAAATTAATTTATTTACAGCCATCTCATTTGAAGTAAATTTACTTCCAGTATGATTATTAATATAACGAACTCTTGGAAAAAGTTTTTTAACTTTTTCTATCCTGTCCCTTATTTTTAATTGAGAATCTGAAACTATTAAAGTAAAAGGCTCCTCTTTTGTAAAACTTTTAGCCTCCATAGGCAGATGCACCATATAAAAATCTTCTTTTGAAGCTAATATAGCTGAATTTGGTCTATTCTTTGATGGTGGTAAAAAACTCATTGTTAAAGGTAAGTTAAGTTTTTTTATAGCTTCTACTTGACTCTTTACTGAAACATCATCAAGTATTATTGCTAATTTTGGTTTTGTCGATGGACGAGTAATCTCTCTTTTTACGCGGATTGGAGGTTTTGCTAAGAGTTCTTCTTCATATTCGTGATTTGCTCCAACATCTTTTATAGGGGACTGCTTTAAAACTTCTTTTAATCTATCGTTTACACTTTTATTTTCTGTTTTAACATTATCTTTTTCAAGTTTTTGTAAAATTGCTAAATTAGTATTTTCTTTATTTTTTTGCACTAAATTAGTGTCTTTTTTTGCATCGTTATATCCAAAATGATAACCTACTGCTAATGATGCAGATATAACTACAATAAAACTAAGAATCCAAACAATATATGATAGATAATTAGAATTAGTTTTTACTTTTTTTCTTCTTTTTGCCATCTATTTTATAACCATTATTTTATTTTTAAAACTATATCCTAAAACAACAAAATAGAGTATTAATATTGCATATTGACATACTTAATAGGGCATCTCTATATAATGAGCTTTTTTTAAGTATTTTTTGTGTATAATTGCGCGTTCCTTTCTCTTTGTACTATTAAATTTTGATAGTATATATCAGGGTTATGCCCACAACCAAAGGGGAAAACAAAAGCCTACGGGCAATTCCAAAAGGAGATTATACTCAATGAGAAATTACGAAAACTTAGTAATCGTAAGACCAACCTTAACAGCAGAAGAGATTCAAGAAAGCTTAAAAGTTATTCAAGAAGTTATCACTTCAAATGGTGGCGAAATAGCTGCAACTGACGACATGGGAATGAGAAAATTAGCATATCCAATCGACAAAAATGAACGCGGATTTTTCCAAGTTATTTACTATTCAGCTGAACCTTCAGTAATCACAGAAATTGAAAGAAAATTTCGTTTAAACGAAGAACTTTTAAGATTTGTTACTATCAAGTATGATACTAACCGTGAAATTACAGCATGGAATGAGCTTGTTAAAAAAGCTAAGAAAAAAGCAGAAGCTCCAAAAGCGGAAACTGCACCTGTAGTTGAAGAAGCTCCAAAAGCAAAAACTGCTCCAGTAGCAGAGTAGTAGCTTTAATTATAAAGCTTTAATAAAAAAGGAAACTCATGTTTAACAAAGTTATTTTAGTTGGAAACTTAACGCGCGATATAGAACTTAGATACTCTCAATCTGGAATGGGAATTGCAAATACTGCGATTGCTACAAGCCGTAAATACACTAGCAATGGTGAAAAAAAAGAGGAAGTTTGTTTTGTAGATATTACTTTTTTTGCACGTAGTGCAGAGATAGCTAACCAATATCTTCGCAAAGGGAGTAAAATCCTAGTTGAGGGCCGCTTAAACTTTGACCAATGGGTAGATCAAAATGGACAAAAAAGAAGTAAACACTCTGTAGTAGTTGAGACTATGCAAATGTTAGATTCTAAAGGTGACAATCAAGGTGGTAATAACTATAATGCAGCACCTCAACAGCCTCAAAATCAAGCACCTACACAACAACAGCAGCAGCAAAGTTATGGTCAGCCTCAGCAACAACAGCAGTCGCAACAACCATATCAGCAGCCAGCTCGTCAGATGCCAAGTTCTAATGAAGTTCCAGTGATCGACATTGATGAAGATGAAATTCCATTTTAAAAATAGATAATAAGGATTAATCATGGCTGAAAGAAGAAAATATAAAAAAAGATATTGTAAATATTGTGAAGCTAAAGTTGACTTCATTGATTATAAAGATGTAGCTGGTCTACGTTTTTCACTATCTGAAAGATATAAAATTATGCCTCGTCGTTTAACAGGAAACTGTAAACGTCACCAAGACATGGTAGCTACAGTTATTAAAAGAGCAAGAGCAGCTGCACTTGTTCCATATACTGTAACTCGTAAAGCAGTTGTTACTGCACCATTTGAAAATTTAAAATAATTGAGGTCTCTGATTAAATATAAGCTAGATTGCAAGTGACCAAAATAATGCCCTTGTGGCACAAGCTTGAAATGATGAAACTATCGTCATTATGGACTTGTTCTAGAATCTAATAGCTTATTTTTCAGAGTGTTCTATTTAAATATAATTTAGGAATATTTTTTGCTATATACTTTATAAAAAAGTGTATACATGAAACTATTTCTATTATTAACTTCACTACTTCTACTAACTAACATAAATGCAAAAGACTCTGATTACTCTATAATAATTAATAAAAAATTTGATAATAAACTTTTAGATATTAAACAAGATTATGACCGTGATATATCAGCTGTTGGTTTTACAAAAAACTATAAAGCAACAACTTCCACTAAATCATATAACGATCCTTTTGAGTATTTGAAAAGTGTAAGCAGTGCTCATGGCACACAGATGCAACTTGTAAAAATTAACAATATGGGCAAAGTTGTTATAGATAAATCTTCAAGACTTTCACAATTTAGTGAGGCTATCGCCGTTGCAAAAACTCCTACAAATGGCTATTATATAGCTGGGCACTCTATGGATGGACAACTCATCATTCTAAAATTAGATGCAAATACAAATCTTATTTTTAAAAAAATATTTGGTACTAAAAATATTGATAAACTTAACAATATTATCCATCTAAGTGATGGAGGTATCTTAGCTGTTGGTACATCTGCAACATCAAGAGATTTTAGTGATCCTTTATTTAAAAGAGGGCTTGGACTTAACGATATATTTTTAACAAGATTTTCTGTTGATGGTAGAGAGTTATGGAGCAAAAAATATGGTACTCATTATGATGATATGGGGGTAGATGCTGTTGAAGCTTCTGATGGTTCTATTATCGTAATTGGTAAAACATTTTATGATGACAACAAAGAGATATCTATGATGCGTATTGATGAAAATGGAAATAAAATTTGGATAAAAAATATTTCAAGTAAAACATATAGCACACCTTTTAAAATTATTCGTTTAAAAGATAATAGATTTTTAATGTCACTATCTCAAGTAGATGATATGGGAAAAGAACAAGTTAGACTAGTAAAATTTGACCTACAAAAAAATATCCTTATTGACAAAAAAATTCACACAACATATTCATCAGCATTAAAAGATATAAAAGAGTATGCTGATGGCGGATTAGTTGGTGTGGGATATGTAAGAGATTCATATAATACTGACGCTCTTGTTATGATGCTAGATTCAAAACTCAACTTATTATATCAAAGCCATTTTGGTGAAGAAAATTATGATGTATTGAATGCCGTAACAATTTTACATAATTCACAAGCAGCAGCAGCCGGTATATACACTTTTAATAATTCACAAGAAGCCAATATGTGGATAATAAAACTAAACCGTGATGCAACAATAGCTCAAAAATCAGCTCGTGCAGATGACTTTTATGAGATGTTATATGAACTATATAAAGATGAAATTAAAGCTAATAAAATCAAAATAAAAAAAGATTTATCTATTGAGTTTACAGACAAAAGACTTTATTTTGATGTTAGTAAATATCAACTTACAAAAACTCAAAAAATATTTTTAGATAAATTTTTTCAAAAACTACTTCCATTTTTACATAAATATAAAACTCAAGTTAAAACATTAGAAGTGAATGGACATACATCAAGTGAGTGGGCAAACTCATCTTTTGATGAAGGGTATCTGAAAAATGAAAAATTGTCTTTAAACCGTTCATACACAACATTAAGTTATCTGCTTAACACTCAAAACAAACAAACAAAACAATGGTTAGTAAAAATATTGAAAGGGGGTGGTTACAGCTATAGTAAAAATATTAGTTTTAATAAAGTGGAGAATAAAGAATTATCAAGAAGGGTCTCATTTAAAATTATTTTAAATGAGACAAACAGTTAATAGATTAACCACAAGATGGAACATCACCATCTGAAGCAAATTGCCAAACAAAATCATATAAATTATCTATATGTTTTGGTTTCATTTTATCGAATTTTTTGACACCTGATGGACAGAGTTCTTTCCATGCATCCACTAATTTTCCACTTTCTTTAAGAGAAGCCCATGTTGCACGATCATTTTTAGCTGCAAAAAGTGCACCATTTTTAAGACCATCTTTTTTACAAACTTTAAGTTTTTTAAGGTAATATTTTTGACCTTTTTTAGCATCTGCTGACGCAACAGTAGTGAAAGCTGACATAGCTAATACAGTAGCTAAAACAATTGATGTCATTTTCTTCATAATGTTCCTTTATCTTTGTGATAATTATGTGTTATTGTACTAGTAGCCTTATTAAATATAGATTAAGATAAAATTTATTAATAATATTTTATTACTGAACTCTCTGAACAATTAGCTATTAGATTCTGAATCAAGTCCAGAATGACGAAGTCAATGTCACCCTAAAGAAGTCAACGCCACTCTAAATAAGTCAACGCCACTCTAAATAAGTCAATGTCACCCTAAACTTGATTTAGGGTCTAGTTTCTAGTTAATCAGAGAATTTTATTATAATTCTTGTCTAGAAGCCCTAAAACTAAGGCGTGTTTTATCTTGTTTAAGTTTTTTATACAGCTTGGTTTTAGCTTTTTCAAGCCCCTCTTTATCTAAAGAAAATACCTTCATGATCTCATCTTCACTTAGATCTGCACTATCCATAGAAAAAAGTTTTAATTCTTTTTTTGTAAGCTTAGATTTCATCACGCCATAAAGTGTTTTATCATCTTCAATAAATTCCTTAACATCCATTACACAAAACTCCGCTAACCTCTCTCTAAAAGAGTTTTTGTTGTTGTATTGTCTCCATATTGTACTCTCTAACATTATTTTCCTTTTTAGAGTTATTTTAACTCTATTAAAATTTTTCTCAAATCTTTTTGCTCTATAATTATATTTGCTTCTTTTTTTAGTATATCTCTAGCACAAAAGGCAATGCGCGTACTAGCATGGGCAAACATGCTTAAATCATTTGCACCATCACCACATACTAAAGTCTCTTTTTCACTTACATCAAGTATATTCTGAAGTCTTTGTATCATGTCACCTTTTGATGAGCTAAACATCATATCTCCACCAACTAAACCTGTAAGTTTTCCATCTTTTTGATGTAATATATTTGAAAAATCAGCGTCATATCCTAAAATATTTTTTGCAAAACCTGTTGCACTTCTAAAACCTCCAGAAAAACAAACAACTTTTATACCTCGGCTTTTAAGTTCAGCTATAGTTTCACGTGCCCCTTTCATATATGGAAGATTTTGTGATATCTTTTCTACTACTGAATAATCTAACCCTTTTAAAAGTGAAACCCTTTGTTGAAGTGACTCAAAAAAATCTAATCTTCCACTCATAGCTTCTTCTGTAATTGCGGCAACTTTTTTACCAAGTCCAAGCTCCTCGGCAAAAAAGTCAATCGTTTCACCATCCATTAGTGTAGAATCAAAATCAAAAACTGCTAGTTTTAACATATATCTTTTCCCTATTTAGTTATAATATCGCAATTATATCCAAATAGGACACCTTTTGTTTGACACACTAATTAATAAACTACAAAATGATACTTATATCACGCTTGAGACTACTCCCGGACATTCACCTAAATTTAGTCCAATAATACAAAAAATTGCAGACCTAGAACTTCAAAATTATGTAGATGGTTTTACAACAACAGATAATCCTCTAGCAAAATTAAAATACAACTCCCTTTTTGCTGCAAAAATGCTTCAAGATAAGTTCAACAAACCAGTAATTGCTACAATGAGTATGCGTGATAGAAATAAAATAGCCTTACAATCGGACTTACTTGGTGCAAATGAGATAGATATTCGCGCAATATTAGCACTTACTGGTGATCCTGCTACTATGAGTGATCAACCCCGTGCAAAGGGTGTTTTTGAAGCTGATAGTTCTATGCTTCTTGATATGATAACTTGCTTTAACTCTGGTATAAACTATGCGGGTAAACCTTTTAGTATTAAACCTGAAATAATATACCCATTTGCCGTAGTAAACTCTTTTGCAAAAAATCCTAAAACACTGCAAAAAAAGATGCAAAAAAAGATAAAATATGGAGCTTTAGGAATCATAACTCAGCCTATTTATGATTTAGAAAATGCAAAACTTCTCTTAGATTTAAAGGAAAAAGCTAATGATGAATGTTGCACAGAATCAAAAAGTGCTGAACTTATTTTAGGTGTATTTCCAATAACAAAATTTCGTACAGCGCAATTTCTTTCAGCTCATGTACCTGGTATTAATGTACCTGATAATTGGTTAGAGGCATTAAGAATTGCTAATACTAAAAGTGTCGCTGAAGAGTACAAAGTTGGATTTGAATTGAGTAAAAATTTATTTGAAAAACTGAAAAATTTTCATCCAAAAATACATCTTATGACAGCGAATCAATTTCAAATAGCTAAAGATTTATTGGTATAAATGAAACTTATATCAACACATCTTTAAATTCAAAATTATCAATAAACTCTTTAAATCTTTCTATTGGTAGTGGTCTACTATAATAATAACCTTGTATTTTATTGCAATGTAAATATTTCAAAGTTTCAATATGCCCTTTGGTTTCAGAACCCTCCGCAATAACATCTTTATCCAAAGATTTAGCCATTGCTATAATAGCAGCTACTATACAACGCCCATCATTATCAGTATCAATATCAAGTACAAAACTGCGATCTATTTTTATTGTTTTTGCTGGCAATTTTTTGAGATAGCTTAATGAGGAATAACCTGTTCCAAAATCATCAATAGAGAGTTTAAAACCTCTTGTACTCAATTCATTAAGCACCAATAATGCTTTATCAATATTATTCATAATATGAGTCTCTGTTATCTCTAGATCTATATAACTTTTATCAAGACCAATCTCGTCCACTATAGCACAAATATCATCTATAAATAATCCATCTTGGAGTTGTTTACTAGAGATATTAATAGATACTATTAGTTTAAAACCATTATCATGAAGTTTTTTAGTATCACTAACAGCCTGTTTTATTACCCATGAAGTTATCTCTGCTATCTGACCAGTATCTTCTGCTATACTTATAAATTCATCAGGTCTAATAAGCCCTTTATCAGGATGATTCCATCGAATTAACGCTTCCATACCATATATACTTTTTGTATCAGTATTTATCTGTGGCTGATATTCTAAAAATAGTTCATTATTACTGATTGAGCTACGCATATCATTTTCTATATATACCCTGCGAATAATTTTATCATTCATTATTTTAGTATAAAATCGATAATTATTTTTACCATTTTCCTTAACTTGATACATAGCTGTATCCGCTGCTTTTACAAGTTCTTCATAAGTTTTACCATCATCAGGATAGATACTAATACCTATACTCACACCTGTATATAATTTTTTATCCTCCACCTCTATAGGTAAACTGAACCTATCAATTAACTTATTAGCAATAAATACTATATCAATAATTGAATCTACTTCTTCTATCATTATTGCAAATTCATCACCACCCAATCGAGCTAATGTATCTTGCTCTCGAATAAGAGCTTTTATAGATTTTGCAACCTCTTTTAAAAATTTATCCCCCATAAAATGACCAAGTGTATCATTTATGTTTTTAAAATTATCCATATCTATAAATAAAAGAGCCATCCTTTTAAGGTTTCGTTTTAAAGCTGGAATTCTACTACTCACTCGCTCATGAAACAATACTTTATTTGGTAAATTTGTTAAAGAATCGTAATATGCAAGATTATGAATAATATCTTCTTGTTGTTTTTTTTCACTTATATCATTAATTATAGAGATATAGTTTGTTAAAATACCATCATCATCAAATAAAGACATTATTTCAAGTTCAGAGGTGAAAGTCTCCCCATTTTTTTTGCGGTCTATTATTTCACCGCTCCATTGTCCTTTTGTATTGATGACATCCCACACATTCTTATAAAATGATTTATCGTGCCATCCAGAGCTAAATATCCTTGGTGTTTTCCCTTTAATCTCTTCAATTGTATAACCCGATAACTTACTAAAAGCACGATTTATACTTAGTATTCTCTGATTTGAATCTGTTATAAGTACGCCATCAGTCATTTTTTCAAATACAGCTGAAGCCAATAAAAGTTTATTTTGTGCAAGTTTTTGATTTGTAATATCATGCACAGTACCAATAGATCTAACAGGTCTTCCATCAACATTAAATTCATGCTCACATCTCTCTTCAACAAAACCTATCTCTCCATTTTCACGGACTATACGATGCTTAACGTGATACCCTCTTTTTTCTTCAATTGAATTTATATAACTATTATTCACTAACTCAACATCATCAGGGTAAATATAACCTAAAAATGCTTCATATGTAGCATCAAATTCTTGTGCTTTAAGTCCAAATATACGATAAACTTCATCAGACCAATAAAGATTATTTGTAATTAAATCAAGCTCCCAATGCCCAATATTTGCTAAAGCTTGTGCTTGCATAAGTCCTGATTGAAGCTTTTTATAAGTTTTTTCTTCCTCTTTTTCTTTTGTTATGTCCCAAAAAATACCAATTATAGCAACAATTTTACCATCTGAATAGGTAGGTTTTTTAATTGTCCTTATAACCCTTATCTCGTTATTAATTAATATTTCTTCCTCAATATCGATAATTTTATCATCTTTTATAATCTCTATATCATCATTACGATATTTTTGAGCTATCTCTTTAGGGAATAAATCAAAATCATTTTTGCCAATAATTTCAAAAGGAGTTTTATTAATTAAATCAGCATATGCTTTATTAGCAAATAAGTAGACTGAATCAATATTCTTTACAAATATACTTTGCTCTAGGGAGTCAAGAATCACATTATTATTAAATAATTGCTTCGATTTATTCACTATGTGACCTTTAAAAATTTTTTAATACTATTCTACAGATATTTTAATTATATTTTAATTAAATATTTAACTATCTATACTATATAATATTTTGATATAATTTCAATACTTACTTACTGGGAACTTTATGATTGATTTAAAACTATTACAAAAAGACTTTGATGATGTTAGTGCTAAACTAAAAAGAAAGGGTGTAGATGTTACACTTATTGAGAATTTAAAAAATAAAAATGATGAGCTAAAAATTGCTAAAGTAAATTTTGAAACATTTCAAGCCTTACAAAACTCCATGAGTAAAGAGTTTGGTGCTTATAAACGCGAAGGTAAGGATATTACTGAATTAAAGGTAAAAGTTGATGCAAATAAAATTAAAATAACTGAAGCCTTAGATATTCAAAGACAAAAACAAGAAGAATTAGAGATAATAGCCCTGAGTATACCAAATATACCAGATGATAGTGTTCCAGATGGCAAAGATGAAAATGAGAATGTAGAATTAAAAAAAGTATTAACTCCGCCCAATTTTGACTTTACTCCAAAAGAGCATTGGGAATTAGCTGAGCAAAATGGTTGGATAGATTTTGAACGTGGTGTAAAACTTGCTACTAGTCGTTTTTCTGTTAGTTTTGGAATGGGTGCAAGATTAGAGCGTGCACTCATTAACTTCATGTTGGACTTTAATCGCGCGCGAGGTTTTAATGAAGTAAGTGTCCCTTCTCTTGTAAATCGCGGTGCCCTTGAAGGTACTGGTCAACTTCCAAAATTTGAAAATGATTTATATAAGATGCAAGACCAAGAGCTATTTTTAATCCCTACTGCTGAAGTTCCGGTGACAAATCTGTATCAAGATGAAATTCTTACGGAGGCAGAACTTCCAAAAAAGATGACAGCATATACTTCTTGCTTTAGAAAAGAAGCTGGAGCTGCTGGACGAGATACTCGTGGAATGATTCGTCAACACCAATTTCATAAAGTAGAGCTTGTAACAATAGCAAATCCAAACGAGAGTGAAAAATTTTTTGATGAGATGGTGGAGTGTGCCTCTGATTTACTTACAGCTTTAGAGCTTCCTCACCGTTTAGTAAATCTTTGTACTGGTGATTTAGGCTTTGGCGCAGCATATACAACAGATCTTGAAGTTTGGCTACCAGGACAAAATAGTTACAGAGAGATATCTTCTATATCAAACACAAGAGATTTTCAAGCTCGTCGTGCAAAAATTCGTTTTAAAGATGGTAATAAAAACAGCTTTGTACATACACTAAATGGTTCATCTTTAGCTGTTGGAAGAACTCTTGTAGCTATAATGGAAAACAATCAAAATGAAGATGGAAGCATTGATATTCCTGAAGTATTAAAACCTTATTTAGGTATGTAATTTAAGGCTATGCTTCTATGAAAATATGGATTTCAGATACACAAGCCCCTACATATCGCCTTGTAAAACTTAGCTATACCACCAATCCTAAGACAATTTTTCTTTTTTTACTTATTATTTTACCTTTTTTGGTAATACTATACTAAAAAGAGCACCTCTTGAAGTATTTTTAACCCTCAAAGCTCCATGAAGGTGTGTCTCTATAATCATTTTAGCCATATAAAGACCAAGACCTGTCCCATTTTTTGATTTTTTACTAAAGTATGGATCAAAAATTTTTTCTATTATATCTTCTTCTATTCCACCCCCATTATCTTCAATATTAATAATCAAGTCATCATCTGTACTTTTAATATTTATCCATAAATGACGACTATTAACATCTCTCTCTTCTAAAATATCAATAGAATTATTACAAATATTAAGTAGTGCTTGAATAACTTCATTGACATAAATTTCTATAGATTCATTTTTATATTCTTCAATATGCAACTTAATGTTAGCTACTTTTAGCCTAGAATCATTGAATTGCCTTATGCGTTGAATTAATGTCTTTACCTCTATATTTTGAGGAGATTTTTCAGGTTTAAAATAGGTTTGAAAATCATCTATCGTATCAGAAAGGTAAGTCATTGTATTTGAAATTTTATCCAATATTTTATCTTGCTGAGTTGACTCTTTTCCTTCTATAATAGATTTTACTCTTTCATTTGCGATCATCAATGTAGTTGTTGATAATGGTTGACGCCATTGGTGAGCAATCATACTCATCATCTCACCCATTGCAGCAAAACGAGACTGTGTAATCATCAAAGACTTTTGCTCTGTAATCTCTTTTTCAAAATCAAATATTTTTTTAGTATACGATCTAAAAAAAAGCATAGTTATAATCAACCCTAAAATTGAGCTAATAACAGCTTTTTGAGAAATTTGTAAGTCTATAAAAACATTGCCTAAAATAATTACAGCAACTGATAAAAAAATAATTATATCTCCAGCTTTAGTTCCACCGGTAATATAAGCTGCAAACGCAAGTAAATAAAACCAAATCATTCTAAACTCATCATCTGCAACAAACAAAAATGCAGATACAAAATCTAAAAAACAAGTTACACTCATCAAAAAAACACCCTGAGGAAAACGCTTCTTTGGACCGCGTAACCAAACCATAATAAAGATCATACTTATAGCCAAAATATAATTAACTACAGTTTGTATTATCCCAAGTGGATTAATTTCAAGTACACTTATAGTAGAAAATATAAAACTAAATAACATCACCACTATTAATACTATATTTAATATCTTATATTGGTATTTTAAAAGAATTTCATCTACTGTAAAGGTATGACCACTAAGAAGCAAGTTTTCTATTAAAAAGAAATTTTTATTTTGCTCCATGGTTACCTTTTATTAGATTAATAAGTAAGTGGGCATAAATAATTTCTTATTAGTTATGAAGTTATTTATGCCCACTTACTTATTATACATAATATTTTTAAAAACGACAATTTTATTTTAGCCCCAATAATTCCATACCAAATTAGACAACAAGCTTGATTGCTCTATAATTAGGTACTTACAAGCGAAAAAGTCACACTCAAAGACTTCACCCAACGGGTGTAACTTTTTCAAACCGGATGGAGATTATGACACAAACTTGATCTGACTACCATTATCAGGACAAAGAATAGTTATCTATTCTGAGTTAAAATACTGATAATAAAAGGTCAACAAAATGAGAGCAAGTAAATATACCCAAGAGTTTAAAGATTCAACAGTTCAATTAGCATTAAATAGTGAGGCGTCAGT
>WFPU01000168.1 GCA_015487435.1 Sulfurimonas sp. | reverse complement strand
GTAATCTATGTTGATATCTACCATTACTTGTACTTCTTATCTCTTTAAGAAGTTCATCCTCTGTATCATGCTCTTTTAATTTTATAGCTTTCATATTTTATTGCTAGCAATTTTCGTTCTAGCTTTTATATTTTAGTGGGGATTGGTATAAATGCAGTTTTTTATAGTTTATCTGGAGTTAAATCTACTTCTTCAAGAAAATGACGAAGCTTAACAATTGAATCTTTTGAGAGCTCATTTCTATGTGATAGTGTTAAAGAGTGCTCTTTATCATTTATGTGAATTAATGCACGATGCTTTTTACTCATATCAACTTTTGCACCATAATGTTCAAGTGCATGAATTAACCTCGTAGTATCAATATTTCCAGAAATTGGATGTTGAAATAACTTTGCTATTTTTTCTTTGTGTTTACTCATTGTATCTCCTAGTGTGTATATACTACTATTATCGTCTTTTCAATATTAAAAACTTCTGAATTTTAATAAGTAAGCATTATATGTCGTATATTTGTTTTGTTAATATATGGTAAAAAAATAATGTTATAATACTCAAAAAAAAAGTATAAATATGAAACTAATAATCAATGGCGAGTCAAGAGAGTTTGAAAATGATAAAACACTTCAAAGTATATTAAATGAGCTTTCTTTAGATGGTAAAGTTATGGCTGCTGCAGTAAACATGGAGATAGTAAAACAAAATGATTGGTCAACTCATGTTTTAAAAGATAATGATAAGCTAGAATTACTTGATTTTGTTGCTGGTGGTTAAAATGTCTCGATAGCTACAACCGCTATTGCATATTCTCCATCATGAGTGATTGATACACTTGTATTTTTAATATTAAAATCACTCATTAGCTTTTCTGATAGTGTCAAGATTGGTGCGCCATTCTTTGTTTTTGATATGGTTATATCAAAAAAACCACACTCTTTACCTATTCCAATACCTAATGCTTTTGAACATGCTTCTTTTGTAGCCCAAAATCCAGCTGCAGTTTTATGATTTTTGATTAAATTTATTTCATTTTGAGAAAGAAATTTTTGAAGAGCTTTATCACCAAAGCGCTCTATAAAGCGCTCCATGCGTGAAGTTTTAATTAAGTCAATACCTATCATCTATTGAATAACAAATTCAGTAAAGTAAATACCTTGTACATGACCATCTGAAACAATAGCATTTAAAGTGTCTATAATTTGATCAGAAACTTTTTGTTTACCTTTTTTAGAAGATATCTCCTCAAGTGTTTTTGATGTTAATATTCTAATAATCCTATCTCTTAGCACAGGTGCTTTTGCATCTAACTCCATGCTTAATTCTTCATCACTTAACTCCAACGATAAAGTAGCTTTTAGATATCTCCTTCCAGCATCACTTTTAAGATTAACTGTAAATGTATCAAGTGGGTAAAGTATACCTATCTCACTTAGTTTTCTTGATCCTTCAAGAGCTGATGTTGTTCTTCTATTTTTTTGAGCATATGAAGATTCAATAGCTTGCGGTGCTTGGTTTGATATATTTTGTTCATCATCCCCACCCATTAAAAGGACAGTAACAACAGCACCAACGATAATAATTAGAATTAGTACACCAATGATAATAATCATTAGTAACTTAGATTTTTTTTCACCGCCTACTTGTTGTTCTTCGTTCTCTTTTTTTTCTTCTTCAGCCATTAGATCTTCCTTGATTTATTTTTATTAGTATATTTGAGTATATCGGACTCTATTAAATTATATTTACTAATCACACCTTTTTATACCTAATTCTCTCATAATCTCTTCAAATATTTCACCAGCTTCACGATCAACATCATCTTGATATTCTATAACGAGGACTTCTCTGCCATTTGAAATATTACATGTATATGTTTCTGGTTGTATAGTATATTTAGCAGTTATTCTTTCAATCGTTGAACAAACCAGTTGCCCTTCTTCTTTGCCCTCATATGCAAGTGATAATTTAGTGAACCTTTCTTCACTTCTGAATTCAGCATCAATCATAAAATTCCTTTTGTAATATATATTTTCTGATTATACATTTATTAGTGTTAAATTTGCTTTTAATTAATACCATTCTAAAAGTTTTGTTACTTCATCAACAATAAATGTTTTTATTTTGGTCTTTTCAAGTGGTTTTTTTGCTAAAAGAACTTTTGATATATTTTGCATTTTTGCTTCTTTTAATCTAACATCTAAACCAAACACCTCTCTAACATCTCCAACAAGGGACACTTCTCCTAAAAAAATTGTTTGTTTTGAGATTGCACGATTACGAAAACTACTAAGTATTGCGGCTAAAATTGCCAAATCTGCTGATGTCTCATTTATCTTAATGCCACCAGTTATATTTATAAATACGTCATATCCAGAAAGTGGAATCTCTAGTTTGCGTTCAAGTAATGCTAAAAGCATATTTAAACGATTATTGTCAAAACCTGTAGCTTGTCTTTTAGAATTTGGTGTATGTGATTCACTGACAAGTGCTTGCACCTCTAAAATAATAGGACGAGTACCCTCCATAACTACTGTAAGTGCAGAACCTGGTTGTTTTGAATTACGATTGAAAAACCTAGAAGCAATATTTGTAGCAGGGATTAAACCCTCCCCTCTCATCTCAAATACCCCTATCTCGCTTGTTGGTCCAAAACGGTTTTTAAAACCACGAAGTATACGAAGTTCTTGAGATGAATCCCCCTCAAAATAAAGCACAGTATCAACCATATGTTCTAGCACTCTAGGACCAGCGATAGATCCCTCTTTTGTAATATGTCCAATGATAAAGATTGCTATATCTCTCTCTTTTGCTATACGCATGAGTTCAAAAGTTATTTGTCTTACTTGTGTAACAGACCCAGGTGCTGAAGTTATATCTTCAGAATATAGTGTTTGGATAGAATCGATAATTAAAAAATCATAATCTCTATATAGAAGTTCTTCTAAAACTTTTTGAAGTCTTATCTCGCTAAGAAGATATAAATTATCATTATTTGCATTGAGTCTATTAGCTCTAAGTTTTATTTGTCCAGCTGATTCTTCCCCCGTTACATAAAGTACATTTTTATTGCTACTTGCAATATCACCACCAACTTTTAATAGTAACGTTGATTTTCCAACACCTGGACTTCCTCCAATTAATGTTAGTGAACCAGGAACAATACCACCTCCTAATACATTATCAAGCTCAATATCTTTTGAACTAAATCTAAATATTTCCTCCTCTTTAATATCATTTATACATATTGTTTGTGAAGTTTTAGAGGATGATTTTTTTGTTTTTTTTACTACATCTTGTTGATGTTCATTTAACTCTATTAGTGAGTCCCATGTCCCACAGTTTGTACATTTTCCCATCCATTTTGGAGTGGTTAACCCACAATGCTGACACTCAAATAATATTTTTTTATTAGCCATAAAATTGCCTTAATTGCTTAAAATCAAGTAATTATACTTGCTTTAGATATCTTATCTCAAATATATGACAATTTGACATATTTTTATTTACGATTAATTATAATAATAATTATATTTAAGTTTTATTGTGTCATAATACTCTATGGAAAAAAATTATCCAATAAAATAAAAGGACTTAAGGATGAAAAATATTACAACAACAGCAGGAGAACCATTAGGTAGTCATCAAGACGCTTTAACAGCGGGAGAGAGAGGTCCGCTTTTAATGCAAGATTATGCATTGATTGAAAAACTTGCCCATCAAAATAGAGAAAGAATACCAGAGAGAACTATGCATGCAAAAGGTTCTGGTGCTCATGGTACTTTAACTATCACACATGATATTACAAAATATACTAAAGCTGATATATTTAGTAAAATTGGAAAAGTGACCCCATTATTTTTACGATTTTCAACAGTTGCAGGGGAGAGAGGAGCCGCTGATGCTGAGAGAGATGTAAGAGGCTTTGCTATCAAATTTTATACACAAGAGGGGAACTGGGATTTAGTTGGAAATAATACCCCTGTATTCTTTGTAGCTGACCCATATAAGTTTCCAGATTTTGCACATACTCAAAAAAGAGATCCAAGAACTAATATGAGAAACCCAATAGCTATGTGGGATTTTTGGTCACTTACTCCTGAATCTTTACATCAAATAACTATACTTTTTTCGGATCGTGGCTTACCTACAGATTACAGACATATGCATGGTTTTGGTTCACATACATATAGTTTTATAAATAAAAACAATGAAAGAACATGGGTTAAGTTTCACTTTAAAACTCAACAAGGTATTAAAAACATGACAAATGGAGAGGGCAATCAAGTAATTGCAAATGATAGAGAAAGCTCTCAAAAAGATTTATATCAATCTATTGAAAATAATGATTTTCCAAAATGGGATTTAAAAATTCAAGTTATGAGTGAAGAGCAAGCTAAAAATCACAAAGATAATCCTTTTGATTTGACTAAGGTTTGGTCACAAAAAGAATATCCTCTAATTGATGTTGGTATTTTAGAATTAAATAAAAATCCAAATAACTACTTTAATGAAGTTGAACAAGCATCATTTTCACCATCAAACGTAGTTCCAGGAATTGCTTTATCACCTGATAGAATGCTTCAAGCAAGAGGATTTGCTTATCCAGATGCCCAAAGATATAGAGTTGGAACTCACTATGAGGCATTACCAATTAATAGACCTATATGTGAAGTAAACACTTATCATAAAGATGGATCTATGAATTTTGAAGATATTGATAAAAAAGCCAAACTTATGTATGAGCCTAATAGTTTTGGAGGAGCAAAAGAAGATTCACAATATTTAGAACCAGCTTTAGCTTTAGATGGTGATGCAGCGAGATACGATAGAAATTTAAATAATGATCATTTTTATCAGCCTAGGGATCTATTTAATCTTATGGATGATAATCAGAAAAATCAACTTTTTTCAAATATAGCAGCTGCTATGGATGGTGTCCCTTATGAAATCATTGATAAACAATTAGCACTTTTTGAACAAATTACTCCAGAATATGCACTAGGGGTAAAAAAAGCTTTAAATTAACATGGAAATATCAAAAGAAGAGGAAAAAAGATATGCCCAGCTTCAAATGATGGCGTTAGATTTTGCGAGAGAAGGAAATACAAAAGAACTAGAACTTATGATAAGGCATGGAATGAATGTTAATCTTTGTACTAGTAAAGATGATTCTTTACTGATGCTTTCATCTTATAATGGAAACATAGAAACATCAAAAATGCTTCTTGAGCTTGGTGCCGATATAAACAAAATAAATCAAAGGGGGCAAACTCCCCTTGAAGGAGTTTGTTTTAAAGGATATTTGGATATAGTAAAACTACTAGTTCAAAATGGTGCTAATTTTGAAGGTAAAGCTATAATATATGCTTCAATGTTTGGAAATAAAGATATAGTAGCTTATTTAAAAAACCAAGGTATAGATAAAAAATCATTAAAAATATTTGGAATAAATATAGAAATATTAGCCTCAATAACAACTTACATAAAAAGTTTTAGAAAAAATAAAAAAGACTTAAAATGAGAAAAAGTCATATGTTGCTACTAGATATATAAATTTTGCTATAATTTTTTTATGAAAATACTTCAAAGTGATATATTAAAAAAATTCTCTAAACTTACTCACGCTTTTACAAATAAAGATGGTGGAGTAAGTAAAACACCTTACAATTCACTAAACCTAGCTTTTCATGTAAAAGATGATGCTGAAAATGTAGAATCAAATCACACACTCTTATCAAATAAACTAAGATACAAAAAAGATTCTCTCATATATATGAAACAGGTTCACTCTGATATAGTGCATATTGTAGATGAAGATGATAGCTTTGAGAATCCACCAACTTGTGACGCACTAGTTACAGATAAAATAAATACTCCTCTAATGGTTATGGTAGCAGATTGTGCTCCAATACTCTTTTATGATGATAAGAAAAAAGTTATAGGTGTAGCTCATGCAGGACGCGCGGGAGCTTTTAAAAATATTATTAAAAATGTGATTGATTGTTTTATAAATTATTATAACTCAGATGCTAAAAATATTTTAATATCTATAGGCAGTAGTATTGGGAAGTGTTGCTATGAGGTTGGTGGTGAAATTTATGATGAGACTAAAAAGCTTAACATTGAATATGCCATACAAAAAATAGATGATAGTTACTATTTGGATATTAGGAAGATTTTATATTCTCAGCTTATATCTCATGGGGTCGATGAGAAAAATATTGAACTATCCAATGAGTGTACTTGTTGTAATACTAATAAATACTTTTCTTATAGAAGTAACTCTATCACCGGCAGATTTGCTGGCATAATTATGTTAAAGTAATCTCTACTTTTTTAGCCAGCTGTTCTGGTAATAGTCCCAATGACTCCTCTACTAGCTTAGTATTACCATGCGTGATAAATTCATCTTCATACTCAAAACTAACAAGTTCAATATTTATTATTTTTTCATCAGCTAAAAACTCTAAGATAGCAGAGCCAACTCCACCAGCTTTGGAACTATCAGAAAAAACGAACCATTTTTTGTGTTTTTTAGCCATCTCTTTAAGCATCTCTTCATCTAATGGTTTTACAAAACGCAAGTCTAAAATACTTACTTCTTCATCCATTAGTTTGGCTGTTTCATAAGCTCGTCCAACACCATTTCCATAGCCAATAAATAGTATATCACTATCATTAGAGCGAAGTAATTGCGATGAGGCCAATTCAAATATAGTAGAATCAGGCAAATTTGTTTGGATAAAAGAACCTCTTGGATATCTTAATGAGCAAGGATGCTTGTACTCTGATGCAAATGCCATTGCTTGATGAAAACTTTTTTCATCTCTTGGTGCAAATAAAGTTATATTTGGTATAGCTCTTAAAAAAGATATATCAAAAACACCTTGGTGTGTCTCTCCATCTTCACCTACAATTCCAGCACGATCAAGTGCAAAAACAACCGGTAAATCCATCAAGCAGGTATCATGAATCACTTGGTCAAATCCACGTTGTAAAAATGTTGAATAAATTGTACAAAATGGCTTAAATCCCTCTTTTGCAAGTGCACTCATTGAAGTGACAGCATGTTGTTCTGCAATTGCCACATCCCAAAATCTATCAGGAAAAGCCTCCATTAATTTATCAAGTCCTGTTCCACTTGGCATTGCAGCAGTAACCCCAACTATTTTTTTATTTTTTTTTGCAAGATGCATTAGTGATTCTGTATATATTTGAGTTGCGCTTTTATTTGTACTTTTTTTAGCTGAACTTCCATCACTTAAGTCAAATGGACCTACACCATGCCATTTCTCCTCTTTACCCTCAGCGATCTCATAACCCTTACCTTTTAAAGTTTGGCAATGAACTATTACAGGTTTTTTTAGCGCTTTTGCTTTTTGCAAAATTTCTACTAAAGAATCTATATTATGTCCATCAATTGGTCCAATATAATCAATTCCCATCTCTTCAAATAAAATTCCCGGAGTAATTAATTTTAAAGATTCTTCCATTCTTCTTGCAATATATTTAGCACCCTCTCCAAAATTTTCAACAAAATTTTCTGTTTGTTTCCTAAAACTTTGATAAAAAGGAGATGCCATTGCTGAACTTAACATCCTACTAAGTGCTCCAATTGGTTTTGCTATACTCATCTCATTATCATTAAGTATAATCACCATTGGATATTTTCTATCACCTAATTCATTTAATGCTTCATAAACCATACCAGCAGTCATTGAACCATCACCAATCATAACAACAGGTACTCGTGAGTTTTGTTCACCTTTTAAAGCTATCGCTTTAGCAGCTCCAACACCTAAAGATATAGAAGTTGAACTATGTCCAGCCACAAAATAATCATCTTCACTCTCTGAAGGTTTTGTATATCCGCATATCCCATCAAACTGACGAAGTGTTGAAAATTTATTCCACCTGTCAGTCAATAATTTATGAGCATATGCTTGATGTGATACATCAAAAATAAATGGATCTTTTTTTGAATTAAATACTTTATGCATAGCTACAATAAGCTCAGTAGCGCCAAGTGTTGAGCTTAAATGCCCACCATTTTTACTTACAACATCTAAAATTCTTTCTCTAATACTATCACAAAGGGATTCTAATTCAGTTGTGCTTAACTCTTTTATGTTCATCTACATTTACTCACTTAAAGCTGCATTTTTTACATTTTCAAATCTTTTTGAAATTTGGGCATCTATATTGCCGGCATCACTTAATACTATAACACCACCTGGACTTACAGCATCATCAGATATAATTTCAACATGCTCTAAAGAGCCTACACTTTTAGAGACCTCTCCATGATCTTTTGAGTTTACTTTTAGTGTTATTTTAGACGCATTTTGTAACTCTTTTATAAGTTCATTTGAAAGCAATTTCGCAACTTCAGCTGAGTTTTCACTAAGCTCTATGCCTATTACTTCTTTTGAAATATCTAAAGCTGCTTCAATTAAATTATTTTTAATCTCCTCTAATGCCATTTTAAATTGGGCTGCACTCGACTCAAGAGTAGAGATAGATTTTGAAAATTGGTTTTGCCCATCTTTATAGTTTTTATCCTCATCCTCTTTAGCTTTTAAAATTCCAGCTTCAATACCCTCTGCAAAAGACTCATCTTTAATTTTTTGCAATTCTAACTTATGCTCATCTGTCATGGATTCTAATTTCATTTGTAATTTAATAAAATTTGAGCTCATCTCATCAGTTTTTTTAAGTAATGATTCAATCAGTGAATCTTTAGAGCTAGGGGTTAATGAACTTGAATCAACATCACTATCACCGACTATTAGTTGGGGAAAAGATGTTTCATCAGTATTTTGTTTTTTTTCTTCTTTTAGTTGATTTTTTGCACCTAGTGCAATTACTTTGAAGTTGTACTTCTCCAATGTATGATTTTTTAATTGATCCGCAGATATAACCTTAGCCAAAGTCTAATCCACCATCTCTTCAGTTGAACCCATTTGAATAGTTCCAGATTCTGCAAGAGAGTTAACAACTTCAACAATTTTTCTTTGAGCTCCCTCAACATCTTTCATCTTAACAGCACCCATAAATTGCATCTCTTCATCAAATGCTTCTTGAGCACGCTCACTCATAGCACCCATAAATTTATCTTTAAGCTCTTGTGGAGCTGATTTAAGTGCTAACATAAGCTCTTTCTTATCAACAGCTTTAAGTATCTCTGTAATTGCATTTTTATCTAGTGTTGATATATCTTCAAATGTAAACATCATCTCTTTAATCATAGTTGCAAGTTCTTCATCTTGTTGCTCAATCTGAGAAAGAGTAGCTTTAGAACTTTTTGTACCTAAACGGTTAAAGATATCAGCAACAGCACGAGGTCCACCAACTTCAACTTTGTATGAAGCAAGAGATTCTAGTTTTGACTCTAATACAGCAGATACACGTTTGATAACTGATGGAGAGATATCTCCAAGCTTCGCCATACGCATCGCTACTTCACTTCTTAAATCATCAGGGAAAAAACTAATTGTATCAGCAGCCTCTGTAGCATCCATATGTGCCAATATAAGTGAAATAGTTTGTGGATGCTCATTCACAATAAAGTCAGAAAGTTGTTGAGGCTTAATATTACTAAGATATGCAAAGTTTTGAGATTCTTGCATAGATTTTGAAAGTTTTTCTAGTACCCTTTTAGCTTCTTCTGTACCTAGAGTTCTATAAAGAAGTTCTCTTGCATACTCCATACCACCAGATGTAATATATTGTCCAGATTGAAATATTGCATAAAACTCTTCTAAAACAGCAGATGCAATAGCTTTATCAATCGTTTTATCATTCGCTATATATTTAGAAACTTCTGTAATTCCATCTACGGACATACTAGTAAAGAGTGTTGAAGTCACTTCCTCTCCGAGTTGCAAAAGTAAAATCGAAATTTTCTCAGCCATGCTCATCTCATCAAAAGTAGCCTGTTGTGTTGTATTTAGATTCATCTTTTAGCCTTTAAATCTTTTCCATCCATCGATAAAGCATCTTCTGAAAGTAATGTTTCAAGAATTGAAGATATCGCTTCTGGATTCTCTTCAGCCATGATTCTAACTTTCTCAAGAAGTACATCATATTTAAGTTCATCTTCATTAAAGTTTTCGCCAACACCGAGTTGTTCTTCAACCTTTTTACGCATTTGTTGAACTTTTTCTACTAAATCTTCCTCTTCATCATCTTCAATTGAAAGTTCAGGCTTTTCAATCTCTTCATCAATTTTTGTAACCTCTAACATTCGCTCAGCAAATGGTGAGATAACTTTTTTATAAAGAATAAATAATAATATAATTACAAATAAGTATTTAAATAAACCTGATAATGGGGCTAAGTATGTTTGAGAAAATGCATTAAAGCGTGTAATACCACTCTCCTCAATTAAGTCTTTTTCTCTTTTAAATTGTAAATTTTTTACACTTAAAACATCCCCTCTTTCTTCATTAATTCCGATAGAGCGACTTACTAGAGAGGTAAGAGCATCTAAGTCACTTTGAGATAAAGCTGTATACTCAAGTTGATCTGTAGGTTCACCATTTTCATCTAAAATATATTTATATTTACCATCGACAATTACAGCAGCAGATATGCGTGTCACTCTTGCAAATTGACTTTTTGTAGTCGATACAGTTTTTCCAATTTCATAATTTGTAGTACCAGTATTTTTTTCATACTTATCTATTGTTTTATTACTTTTTAAACCTTGAACTGGTCCAATATTACTAACAGTACCAGGGACTCCGCCAATTACATCTGGAGAGATTCCTTCCCTTTTTTCTTCACTAACCTGTTCACTTCTAACTACATTTTCTGGATCATATGTTTCAGAAGTTGAATTTTGAATACTAAAATCAAACTCAATTGTAACTTGTGCTACAACCTTTTTAGAACCACCTACAAATGGTGAAACTACCTCTATAATTTTTTTCTGCTTTTTCTTCTCTTCTTTATTTTTAAACTTTTGTTGAATTACTGAAAGTTCACTCATTTGAGTGCCCTCTTCTTCATCACCTAAAGTCTCACCCTCACTATCAATCAACATTACATTTTCTGATCTTAATTTTGGAACTGCTGCTGAGATTAAATTTTTAATTCCTCTAACTTGTTTAAAAGAGAGAGTTTGACTCTCAACCAAATTTATCATAACTGAAGCTGTTGTATCTACCTCTTTTTGAATAAAAAGGGTATCTTTTGGAAATGCTAAAGAGACACTAGCACTTTCAACAGGTTTTAATGCTGAAATAGTTCTTGAGAGTTCACCCTCTATAGCTCTTAAATATTTTATATCTTGATCAAATGATGTAGCCCCAAACTCTTGAGTATCAAAAAGTTCATAACCAACACCATCTCCATCTTTTGGAATTCCAAGTGATGCAATAGAGATTCTCTCTTTATAAACTACACTTCTTGGAACTTTAATAATATTCTTATCTTCTAATTTATATGGTACATTGTCTTTTTCTAATTTTTCTATAATTTTTGCAGCATCAGAAGAACTTAGTGAATTAAACAATACTTCATATCTATCTTGTGAACTATCTTTAGATGTAAATACTACTAAAAAAACTAAAAATGCAATAATCCCAATTATGGCACCAGCGATAATTAAACGTTGTTTTTTAGTAAGTTTTGCATATAAAACTACAAGTTGTGAAAAGAGTGCATTAAAGTCCATTTAATTCCCGTTTATTAATTACAAATACTCTGATATAAGTTCAAAAAACTTATCATTTTGCTCACTCAAACCCACCGTCACTCTAATTGCGTTCATCCCATAACCACTTAAATCTCTAACAATCATCCCTTTTTTTAAAAGATTATTAGATATTTGTGTTGAATTTTGAGTATTATTAAAGCATAAAGTCACAAAATTTGTATAGCTGTTAATTATATCTACTTTTTGCTCTTTTGCAAAACTCTCATAACGTTTCATCTCATCAAAATTGAGTTTTATGCTTTTTTTAACAAATTCATCATCTTCAATAGCGATACTTGCAGCTTCTAAAGAGAGTGTAGTTATATTAAATGGTGGGCGAAGTTTAGTTAGCTCTTTTATGATTGTTTCATTTGCTATCCCATAACCTACACGCATACCACCAAGTCCAAAAGCTTTTGAAAATGTACCTAAATAAATTACATTATTAAACTTTTTTATTAGATCCTTTGGCTCTAATGACCGGCTCTTATCTTTGGCAATTGCATACTCCATATAAGCACCATCTACTACCACTAAAGTATCATCATCTATCTTAGATATAAATTTCATTAATGAAGCTGTATCTATTGCATCTCCTGTTGGATTATTTGGTGTACACAAAAATATTATAGATGGTTTTTCTTGTTTATATAACTCGTAAAATTCATCTAAGTTATGCTCTTGTGAAGAGGTTCTAATAATCTGAGCACCCACATGTTTAGCATAAATTTCATACATTGCAAAAGTTATACTATTTATTAATATCTTTGAATTTGAATTAGATTTGGCATGGATTAAAAACTCTATGATTTGATCACTTCCAGCACCAATAATTAAATTTTTATGCTCTATATCAAAACGACTACAAAGTGCATCTTTTAACTTTATCATACTGTCATCTGGGTACATTGACATCTTTGAAATAATTTTAGCTACACCATCTTGCACCTTACTTGAGCATCCAAGTGGATTTTCGTTTGATGCTAATTTTATAATATCTTGTGGCTTAATGCCAAATTCACGAACTACTAACTCTATTGGTTTGCCAGCTTCATATATTTTTATATCTTCTAAATTTTTGTTAAATTTCAAACTTCACCCTTTACATAACTTCCAAGCCATGTCACTTCACCATCATGTTTTGCTAAAACTCTTTGAATTGCTGCATCGTCAATATGCCCATAAAAATCTATATAAAACCAATATCCAAAACCATTTTTATCTTTTGAAGGACGAGATTCTATCTTAGATAAATTTATATTTTCATTATCAAAATCTTGTAAAAAATGAACTAAAGAACCAGGTTTTTGAGCATCATCTAATTTTACCAAAATTGATGTTTTATCATGTTCACTCTGAGCATTTTTAAAATCACTTAAAATTATAAAACGGGTAGAACTGTCATGTTCATCTTCTATATTTTCAAACATAGTTGGTAGTGCATAAAGTTTTGCGGCGATGTGTGAGCATATCGCCGCTGCATTAGAATCTTCAGCTGCAAGAATTGCCGCTTTTGCTGTTGATTCTACTGGAATTTGTTCAATATTTATAAGGCCGTGTTCTTGTAAAAACTCTCTACACTGACCAAAACCTTTATCTTTTGAATATATCTTGTTTATATCTTCAAGTTTTGTAGCTTTTGTAGCAAATGCTGCATGTATGGGCATATATAATTCGGCTACTATTTTCATGGGACTTTTTGAAAGTAAATCAAGAGTCTCGCCAACAATTCCATCTTTAGAATTTTCAATTGGGACAACCCCAAACTTAGCACGACCAGCCTCAAGTGTTTTAAATACAGAGTGGATGGAACCCACTGATAGATAATCACTCATAGCACCAAAACGACTCTCGGCTGCTTGATGAGTAAAAGTACCCTCAGGTCCAAGATATACGATTCTCTCTGGAAGTTCTAAATTACGAGAAACTGCAAAAATTTCTAAGAATATAGCTTCAATAGCTTTATCATTTAAAAGTCCATTATTTTTAGCGCTAAGCTCTGTCAATCGAGCAATAATATCTTTTTCTCTCTCGGGTCTGTATATAGCCCCACCATCATCACTCTTTATTTCACCAACTCTCTCAACAATGTTCATCCTCTTATTTAAAAGATCTAATAATTCATCATCTATTTTATCTATTGCCGCTCTACAATCATCTAATGTCTGCATATCAACTCCCATTATTCATCATCTGTAAAATATCTTGCATATCTGCAAAAATTTCATCTGGTTTTAATTTTTCGTCTAAAAATGGAACAATCTCTTGTGCTGTTTTGTATTTACCGCTTGTAACAAATAAACTCCGCATTCCAAGTTCTTTTGCTCCACCTAAATCACCTTTTACATCATCACTAATCATAGTTATATTTTCATATTTAGCATCTGCATATTGAGTTTGTAATCTCTTTAGTGCCTCAGCGTAAAATGCTATACTTGGTTTTCCAACAACATCATAATTTACACTTGTAGCAAATTCTAAAAGCTTTAAAACTGCTCCAACACCTGGATAACGTTTGTTATTTTTGGCATAAATTGATGTCTCATGCATACCAACAAGCTTTGCTCCAGAAAGTAAAAAATCAATCATTTGAGCATATTCTTCTGCACTAAAATCTTCTTTTATAGCTACTAATACTGTTTTTGGATTTTCATAATTTAGTGTATAACCCATATTTTTTAGAGTATTTAAAAACTCTTGTGCCCCATAAGCTGCCACTGCATCTTTTTTAACTCTAGAATCCAAAAGCATTAAAGGGTCAAGATATTTATCAAAATCAAAATTGAATCCACTGTTTTTTAAAAACTGAAAAAAATCAAAAGAATCTTTTTTAGTGTTGTTTGTAACAATCATATATGGAGTTTTTTCTTGATTTAGTTTGTTAATAAATTCTATGGCACCTCGAATTGGGCTTTTATCAACATCACTAATTAAAGTACCTTGAACATCTATGAAGTACAAACGAACATCTCCAATATTTTTTTTTCAATCATTTTTTTACCTATAAAATCTAAAAAAGAGGTCATAATATGACCTCTACAAAAACTCTCTCTCTAAAGCTATTAAATCATCAAAAGTTTCACGTTTACGAATGAGCCTATCTTCACCATTTTTTAAAGCCACTTCAGCACTTCTAGCGCGAGTGTTATAGTTACTACCCATACCAAAACCATAAGCTCCAGCACTATGTACAACTATTAAATCATTGTGCTCTAAAATAGGTAAAAAACAATCTTTTGAGATAAAATCACCACTCTCACAAACTGGTCCAACTACATCAGCTTTAGATTTTTTACCATCATTTTCACTTACTACCTCTAGCTTATGAAAAGCATTATAAAGGCTTGGACGAAGAAGATCGTTCATAGCACCATCTACAACTACAAATCTCTTATCGCCATTTTGTTTCTCATATAGGACTTTAGTTAAAAAATATCCAGCATTTGCAGTTAAAAATCTTCCAGGTTCACAAATAATAGTTAAATCAAGCCCTTTTAAAGTGCTTAAAATTACTTGTGCATAATCATATGGTTCAATTGTTGTTTCATTATCATATTTAATTCCTAATCCACCACCAATATCAAAAAACTTTAGCTCAATATCTATAGCTTGTAGCGAACGAAGCATATCAGCTACAATCTCACTAGCCTCATAAATAGGCTTTAATTCAGTAAGCTGACTCCCTATATGAAAATGTATCCCAACTGGGTCTAAATTATCTGAATTTTTTGACTTTATATACATTCTTTTAGCAGTAGATATCTCTACTCCAAATTTATTAGCATGTAGCCCTGTTGAGATATATGGATGAGTTTTTGGGTCAATATTTGGATTTACTCTGATACTGATACGACATCTCTTTTTTAACTCTTTTGCTATATTTTCAATACGACTAAGTTCAGCCTCACTCTCAACATTTATATAAAGTATATCTGTCTCAATAGCTTCACGAATCTCATCATCATTTTTACCTACACCAGAAAAAAGTATCTTATATGGCGGTATCCCTGCAAGTATTGCACGACGAATTTCACCAATTGACACACAATCAGCACCACTACCTAAATCAGCAAAATGTTTTATCACACTAAGGTTTGAGTTTGCTTTTACAGCATAAGCCAAAATACTTGGGCGTCCTTTAAAAGCAGACTTAAGTTTCTCATATTGAGCACTCATATGATCTAAATCATATAGATAAAGAGGTGTATTATATTTATTAGCTAAAGCTTTAAAATCCATAATAAAATATCCGTAAATAAAATTTAGATATTCTATCCAAAGTGTGCTTATGTTTTTGTTATGAGCATCTAAATTTTCATCTTAAAGCATAACTTTACTTTAGATTTTAATTACAAAGACGGTATTTTCGCCATTGTCTCAAAGCGATTATAAATAGTATAAGCACTGGTAATATGATACCAATCTCTACTGGAATCGTTTTGTTTTTAGCAAATTCTGAGAGCATAAACATAACTCCCCAAATCATTAAAGTAGCTATAATTGCACCAAAACTAAATATTGAAATATTTATACTTCTTGAACTAATAGGGACAAAAAAGAAAATTATTACTACTAAACATGGTGCAAAAAAAGGATAGATAAAAATTTTATAAAGGGCACCTTTAATACTTTGAATATTAACATTATGATCTTGTAAAATGAGTAGTGCTTCTATCGCATCACCAATAGTAAAGTTAACTTTCCCTTCATAAACTTGATCTAACATCTTGGGACGAAAACCCTCTAGCAGTTTTAAATCCTGATTATTTTTTAGTGTGATTCCTAATGAATCATATCCTAAATTATTCGGTTTTGTTATTACATCAGCATCTTTAATATGCCAAAATTCATCTTCATAGATAGCTGACTTAGCTACAATAACCTCTTTTAAACTTCCTTTATCCACACTAAAAACTCTTATACCTTCTGCTTTAGATTGGAGTGGTAATAGTTTAGAAAAATAAACAAATTTATCTTTGTATGAAAAAAACAGATCTCTTGATGGACTTAAATATTCAGAGTTGCTTTTAATATTATTTGCAAATTCATTTGCCTTTGCAAAAGATGAACTTGCATGTAAAGTTATATATATAAGTGTAACTAACACAGATACTATTACAAAAGGGTTTAAAACTTGAACTTTGGAATAACCTAAAGAATAAAATGAAACTAAAGCGTTTGAACGAATTAAAAAAACTTTAGTAGATATCATCGCTAAAACCAAGGAAATAGGTACAAGCATATCTATAGCAAAGAAAGTTTTATATACTAAAAAAATCACTAATAAGTTTGCAGAAGATACCAATTCACCAACTGTAGCTGTATATTCAAAACCTACAGCAAAAAGAATTAATGAGGTTAAAATAATAAAAAAATATTTTAAAAAATGATAAGATATATATTTAAATACTAACATAAATACTATTTTAGCTGAAATTTTTTTATTGTATGTTTAGAGCTTACATCTTCCAATGAGTTATCTAATAAATCTTGCACAGCTTCACATGCCTGATCTATCCAAATTTTTAGATGAGATTTTTCCTCTTCATTAAAATCAGCTAATACATATGATGATACTTCACCTTTATGCTCAGGTTTAGAAATTCCCATTCGCACACGAATATACTCTTTGGTTATATGTTCATCAGTTGACTTTAAACCATTATGGCCACCATCTCCACCTCCTTTTTTAAAACGTAAAGTTCCAAAAGGTAGATCTAAATCATCATGTATTAAAATAACTTCGTCAACTTTATAAAATTTTTTAACCTTAGCAACAGAGATACCAGATAGATTCATAAAGGTAAGTGGTTTTAATAAAAAATGATTTGAGAATTTGTATAGTTCACCATTAAAAGTAGAGGAGCTTATTTTTGAAGCATTTTGGCGGGATATTAACTCATCAATTACCATAAAACCTATGTTATGGCGAGTATTCTCATAGCTGGAGCCAGGGTTACCTAGACCAACTATAAGCATGATTATTTTGCTTTAATAATACTTAAAACAGATACACGACCATCATCAGTGAAAGTAACACCATCTATAGCATCTAAATCGCGAATAAGTTTTGAATCACCGACATCTAAATCAGCTACATCAACTGTAATCTTATTTGGAAGATTCTCAACAGTAGTTTTAACTCTTAAACGAGCTTTTGCTACATTTAAAAGACCTTTGTTTTTAAGACCAATTGGAGTACCAACAGCTTCAACCGGTACCATATAGTGCGTTAAAACACCAGGTTGCGCTACCATTAAATCAACATGTAAAAGAATACCTGTAAGGGGTTGAGATTCATATGCCTGAACTACAACATTAAATTCTTTGTCATCCACTTTAACAGGGAAAACCAATGTATCTTTGTTGCGTACAGTACGGATATAGTCATTCATTTTAAATGCAGCGTTAACATTCTCAAGACCTTTTCCGTAAATATTTGCAATTAGATATCCATCACGGCGAAGTGCATTAACACTACTCTTACCAATACTCTTTCTAACTATACCTTCTAACATATTAAATCCTTAATAAAAAATGTTCGGAATTATACAAAATTTAAACTTTAAAAGGTGTTAAAATTATTTCAAATCAAAAACATCTTCATCATTTGTACTAATAGCCTCATCTTTATCAGTTGGTAGTTTTGGAATATCTTTACTGCTACCAAAACCACTTATTCTCAGTGCTAAATCTGTTGGACTTGTAGCCGAATTAAATGCTGTTGTTTTAGATATTACACCCTCCTCATAAAGATCAAAAATGGATTGATCAAATGTTTGTGATCCATAATGTTCACGACCAGCTTCTAAAGCATCTGGTATCTCACTATCTCGCTCTTCTACTATTAATTTTTCAATGGTTGGTGTACGCACTAAAATCTCTACAGCTGCACGACGACCAGTTATCTTGCCATTTTCATCTTCGGTTAGAAGTAATCTTTGGGTAATTATACCTTGAATTAGGGTAGATAATGAGGTTCGAATACGATGTTGCTCATCAGATGGAAAATAAGAAACCAAACGATTTAGAGTATCTTTTGCATCTGTTGTATGGAGAGTTGAAAAAACCAAATGTCCAGTATCAGCTGCATGAAGAGCTAAATCAACTGTTTCTCGATCTCTAATTTCTCCAACTAAAATGATATCAGGATCTTCACGAAGAGCAGCCTTTAGAGCAGATTTAAAAGATAATGTATCCCTTCCAACTGAACGCTGGTTTACTATACAATTTCTGTCAATATGTGTAAACTCTATCGGGTCTTCAATAGTGATTATATGTTTATATTTAGTACGATTAATCTTATCTATTATTGATGCTAATGTAGTTGATTTACCACTACCTGTAGCACCTGTAACTAAAACCAAACCCCTCTCTTTTTCTACAAAAGAATTTATAATATCGGGCATTTTATACTCTTTTAGTGTTGGTATCTCTGTAGGTATAAGTCTAAAAACGGCAGATACACCATCTTTTTGAAAAAAGAAGTTTACACGAAAACTAAATTTTATATTATATTTGTGAACAGTATCAATCTCTTTTTGCTCAACAAACTTACTATATTCACTTTTTAAAATCTCTTTTGCTAATGTTCGTGATTCTTCACTAGATATTATCCAACCTGGAAATGGACGAATTTTACCATCTTTTCTAGCACGAATAGTAGATTTTGCTTTTACATGTAAATCACTTCCACCCCAAGCAATCATCTTTTTTAAATAATCATTTATTTTATCTCTTAACTTAAAATCATGCTTACTAAAATCTATTTTTTCTTCATTTTCACTCATAAACTCTCCAATATATCTTTAAATGCATCTTTAAAAGCTATTAGCCCATCTTTTATCTGCTTATCTAACACCTCATCTATATCAATTCCTGCATCTTTTATCTTTTTAAAATGTGCCTCTATTATTTCCTTTGAAATTGGCAAGACCTTATCTTTTTTCCCATTTTTCACATAAGCTTTTATTGTATCAATTGGTGCTGTATTTACACTATTATATGCTAAAAGTTGTTCTATATAATAATGAGCAGGTAAGAAATCATCTTTAACACCCGTGCTAGCAAATAAAGTTCGACATTTTTGAACTCCAAGTTCTTGAACCGCGTTATAGATATCTGCACTGTTGTATATGCCGCTAAGAGCCACATCTATTCCTTTTTGTTTTAACTCAGCATCTAAAGCTCTATCAACCCTACTAACAAATACACTTATCACTGTATCAACTGCTTCTCCATTTGCTTTAGCCCCATCTTCAAAAGCTTTTGCACAAGAGATAGCTTGGGACTTTTTAAAAATAAGCGTTGCATTTACAGGGATACCACATCCACTAAGCTCTTTCATTGCAATATATCCAGCATCAGTAGCTGGAATTTTAATCATCACATTTTCACGACCAATCTCTGCAAAAAGCCTCTTACCTTCTGCAATTGTTCCTTGGGCATCATCACTCAAATATGGATCAACCTCTATACTTACATATCCATCATCATTATTATCATATAGTGGTTTTAAAATGTTTGCTGCTTTTTTTATATCAAAAATAGCTAAAGCTTCATATTTTTGTTTAGCACTTAATTCACTAAGTTCTGATAACTGCTCTTTATATGCTTGTGAATTAAGTATTGCATTTTTAAATATAGCTGGATTAGAAGTAGCTCCATTTATAGTTTTTGATTCTACTAACTCTTTAAATTCATTATCTAAATAATCACGCTCTATAAAATCAGCCCAAAGCGAAAACTTCAAATTTTCTATATACATCAATAACCTTCATAAATTTTATTCAATTATAACTCATTTTTTTTAAATTTTCATAAGAAGATACTAAAAATAAAAATAAAATATGTAAAAAAGTTATAGTAAATAAAAGTATCTCATCTATATAAAAAAATTTTATACTACTATCTAT
>WFPU01000167.1 GCA_015487435.1 Sulfurimonas sp. | reverse complement strand
TGTTGTAACTGAAAAAAAAGAGTTTGAAATTGAAATGAATTTATCAATAATACAGAATCTAACAACAGTTGTTGCCTCAACTGAATTAGAATCATGGATGCAGTCTGCTTGGGAAAAAAGTAATAAAAAAACAAAAGAGGATTTAAAAAGAAGATTTAATATAAAGTCAGATAGGAACTTAGAAGAAAATATATTAAAAAACTTTTTGAAAAGTAGGGAGAATATTAAACCAGAAAACAATCAATCATTGTATTATTTTCTTAGGAAAATAAGAGCTATAAGTGAGGAAGAATAATGCAGATAAAATACCTCACCCAACCCCACCAATCAAAAGCGATAAGTGCAACACTAGACCTTTTTCTAGGACAAGCGAAACTAGATAATGAGTATGATATATTTGATGGGGAGGCAGTCTGTTCTAACCAACTAACACTAGATAAAGAGACACTTCTAAAAAATCTGCAAACTATCCAAACACTCAATAGTATTGAAAAAACTGGTATTTTGGAGTCTCTTGATTTTACCATAGAGATGGAGACGGGAACAGGGAAAACATATGTTTACATTCGGACTATTTTAGAGATGTATGCTAAGTATGGGTGGAGTAAGTTTATCATCATAACACCATCTATTGCCATCCGTGAGGGAGTGCTTAATTCACTTAGGAGTATGCAGGAGCATTTTAAAGAGGAGTTTCATTTTCCTTATGATTACTTTGAGTATGACTCTTCGCGCTTGGGTTCACTCAAACATTTTATAAGAGATGATGCTCTCAACATTATGGTCATGACTATAGATAGTTTCAAACGAGCAGGAACCATACTCAATATGCCACGAGAGGGGTTTGTAGGCACACCAAAAGAGTCGCTGCAAAAAACCAACCCTATCCTCATCCTCGATGAACCACAAAATATGGAGAGTGAACTCTCTAAAACATCCATATCTGAGCTGAACCCACTCTTCACTCTGCGTTATTCGGCGACACATAAAAACCTTTATAATCTCCTCTATTTGTTAAGGCCAAAAGAGGCACTAGAGGGTGGACTTGTTAAGCAGATAGATGTTTTCGCCTTGAGTGAGAACCAAACCATAAATGACATCTATATAAATGTACTTAAAATTGAGATAGATAAAAAGTCCAAAAGACCCGTCGCCTCACTTGAATTGATAGTAAACAACAAAAATGAATTTGTCAAAAAGATAGTGAAGATAAAAGGCAACGACAGCCTCAAAGAGAAGACAAAAAATCCAATCTATGCAGGTTTTATAGTAGATGAGATAAACTTCAAAGAGCTTTTTATCGCGTTTGAAAATGGCTTGAAGTTAGAGCTTCATGAGATAAATGGAGCGATTAAACGCCAAATCCAACAAGAGCAGATAAGTGAAGCGATAAAACTGCATATGCAGAAGTTTGAAGAGCTAAAGCAGAAAAACATCAAAGTGCTAAGCCTCTTTTTTGTAGATAAGGTCGCCAATTTTTTACAAGAGGAAGAGGGGTGGATAGAGCACTTTTTTTGTAGCGAATTTGATAAGCATAAAAAAGAATTTTTGAGTTTTAGAGATCTCAATGCACAAGATGTTTATGCTTCTTACTTTGCCAAACGCAAGAGTGGTTTTGTGGATGCTCTTAAAAGTAACGATAGCGATAGAAAACTTGCTAAAAAGACTTATGATTTGATAATGAAAGATAAAGAAAAACTTTTGAGTTTTGATGAAAATGTGAGTTTTATATTTTCTCATAGTGCTTTAAAAGAGGGGTGGGATAACCCTAATGTCTTTTTTATAACGACTCTTAACGATACAAAATCTGAAATGAAAAAACGCCAGATTTTAGGTCGTGGTGTGCGACTCGCTGTAAATGCAGAGGGCGAAAGAGTAAATGATAAGAGCATAAATAGACTCACAGTCATAGCAAACGAGAGCTTTGATGAGTTCGCTAGAGGTTTGCAACTAGAGTATGAAGTGAGTGGCGTTAGCAGTGGTGTCAAACCAAACAACTTCAAAAAAAGAAAAAAAGCGACACTTCGCCCTGAAATGGCTGAGCTTAAAGAGTTTAGAGCACTTTGGAAAAAGCTGAAACAGAAAACTATTTATGAGATAAGTTTAGATAGTATGCGATATAAAGAGTTGGTTATAGCAAAACTGCAGAGTATAGAAGTGAGAGAGAAGAAGATTCTCAAGCAGTTTGGAGGATTAGGGAGTAATCTTGGTGGCTATGTTGAGAATGAAAGACATAGTAAAGTACTCTATGAAGAGGAGCTTCCTGATATTGTAACTATTATAGAAAAAGAGATAGGCTTAACGCGAAAGACAATTATAGAGATATTTGAAGCATTTGGATTTTCTACATTTGTGCGCGAGTTTATCAAAAATAGTGATGCTTATCTCAAAGAGGTATTGCATGTTTTTGAATATGTACTTTTTGAGTTATTGAGTGAGAGTGGTTTACTTTATAAAAAGATAGATGAGTACTATGAGTTTAGTAATATCTTTGTAGAGAGTATAGAGGAGTATAACTTAGAAGAGACTCCAAAGGGACTCTACACTGCTGAACAGTTTGATTCAAATGTAGAGAGGGAGTTTATAGGGTGTGCAAAAAATCACTTTAAGCTTGTTACAAAACTCCCAAAACGTTTTAAGATAAAAACACCACTAGGGAGCTATAATCCTGACTTTGCAGTGATTAAGCTTGATGAGAGTGAGGGTGCATTTATAGTAGAGACTAAAGGTTCAGTAGATGAGAAAGAGTTACGAGGCAGGGAGAAGTGGCAGATAGCGTATGCAAAAAAACACTTTGAACTTTTAGATATAAAGTATAAGAAAAAAACTACATGTGAGGAGATATAGAGTGAAAGAATTAAAGAGTGATTTAGAGACAATACAGAGTTATTTTGCAAAATATGCAGGACTGAAGAAGTTAAACGCAGCAGAAGAAATTCTCTATATGTATATAGGAATGATAAATAGTGAGATAGGTGGGTTTACTGATGCTTTTTGTGAAAGAACAGGCTTAGATGAGAATGCAATTTATTTAATTTTAGATGATTATACACTTGAAGTAGGTTCTGTAGTTGCAGAACTTATGAAGAATGTTGCAGAAATAATTCATAGTCAAGATAGAGAGTTGATAAAAAATGGGGTAGGCGATATTGCTCAAAATATTATAGCCTTTATGGATGAAGATAATAGTGAAATATTTCAAAAGTTGATAGAACATTATAGGTCAGAGTATCTACTCTTTAAAAAGAGTGCTTCTTCAAATCAAGAGATAGTCGAGATGTTAGCAGTTTTAGAAGAAAACTCACAGCTTCTTAATTTTGATTTAGCAGAGATAGATACTATACCCCAAGAGAATCGCTATGTTTTTGTTGCACTTCTTTTACAAGAGGTCTTTATGCTTATGGGTGTAGTGAGTCTGCATGTTGGCAGCAATATGGACATGATATCTCAAGAAGAGTATGAAGATGAAGAGTTTGATATTAAAGAGAAAATGGCACAAGCTCTCAAAGATGCCAGAAGTAGTGAGCAAGAACTTTATGAAAAGGCTGATTTTGCTTATAGTCCTACAGATAAAGTTGTTTGTAATATCTGCCATGGTTTTTATGCTCCAAGTGGGATTCAGCGGCATGTAGGTGCATGTGCTAAAAAGTATGTAGAGGCAGATACAGATGAGAAAAAATCAAGTTACCTCTTTAAAATATATGACAAATATATAAGTGATTATTTTTTACATGTGCTTGTTTCAGAAGACACATCTTTAGAAGAACTTGACACATTTTTACGAGATATATGGTTAGAGTGTTGTGGACATATGAGTGCTTTTAGACAAGGTCGCCATGAGCTAGAGATGGATAACTATGTAGGCTGTTTAACAGATGCAAAAAAAACAGAGTACACTTATGATTTTGGATCTTCAACTGATCTTATTATAGAGTTTAAAAAGGAGTTTAAAGGTTCGCAAAAACATCTTATAAAACTTGTTGCTAGAAATACACAAATCAAAGTAAATTGTCATAGATGTGATAAAAAGTTAGCAAAATATATCTGCACAGAGTGTATGTATGGTGGTGATGAGGTAATTTTTTGTGAAGATTGTGTAAAAAAACATACAAAGAAATATCATGAGGGCGAGAGTTATATGATTTCTCATTTTGTAAACTCACCACGTACAGGTGTTTGTGGATATGGTGCTATGGAAGAAGAGTTATAAGAAGTCAAGTAAAGGTAAAAATTTGAAAAAAAAAGATAGTATAGTTATAACTGGTGCAAAAGAGAATAATCTCAAAAATATTAATTTAACTATTCCAAAAAATGAGTTAGTTGTTATGACTGGGATAAGTGGGAGTGGGAAATCTACTCTTGCTTTTGACACCCTTTATGCCGAAGGACAACGCCGTTATATGGAGTCGCTCTCTAGCTATGCGCGTCAGTTTCTTGACCGTGTTGGGAAGCCTGATGTTGATAAGATAGAGGGGCTTACTCCTGCCATTGCTATAGACCAAAAGACAACTTCAAAAAACCCGCGTTCAACTGTTGGAACGATTACTGAAATATATGATTACTTTAGACTTTTATATGCACGGGTAGGGGTACAGCATTGTCATAAATGTGGCAAAGTGATTTCTCAGATGAGTGCTTCAGACATCATTAACGAAGTGCATAAGCTTCCAGCAGGTGCAAAGCTTGTTTTGCTTGCTCCATTGGTAAGAGAGAACAAAGGGGCTTATGCTGACTTGATAGAATCATTCGTGCATAAAGGCTATGTCCGTGCCATGATAGATGGTGTTATGGTGCGTTTAGATGAAGAAATAGAACTCTCAAAGACAAAAAAGCATACGATTAAAGTGGTTGTTGATAGAGTTGTTGTTAAACCTGATAATAAAGAACGTATCGCCTCTTCAGTCGAAAAAGCACTCAAAGAGAGTTATGGTGAGTTGGAGATTGATATTATAAACTATGAAGAGTTGCAATGTGAGGAACATATCCACTACTCAGAGCATAACGCTTGTTTTGATTGTAAGATTAGTTTTGATCCGCTTGAACCCCTCTCTTTTTCTTTTAACTCTCCTAAGGGAGCTTGTAGTGAGTGTGATGGTTTAGGACTGCGTTATGCACTTGACCAAGAAAAAATAATAGACCAAGATTTAAGCATAGAAAAAGGAGCTGTAAAGATTGTTTATGGTTTTAATAAGGGTTATTATTTTACTTTTTTAAAAGGCTTTTGTAAACAAAATGACATTGACATTACTCTGCCTTACTCCGAACTAGAAGAGCATCAGAAAAAAGCAATTTTGCATGGGAACATAGATGAAGTAACATTTCTTTGGAAAAAACATGAAGTCAAACGCATCTTTCCTGGGATTATTCGTATAGCATACGATATGTTCAAAGATGCAAAAGAACTTGCGGATTATATGAGTGAAAAGGTGTGTGACGTTTGTGATTCGCATCGTTTAAAAAAGGAGTCTTTAGCTGTTAAAGTTGGCGATAAAAAAATTGCACAACTGCTTGATATGCCAATCAGTAAAACATATGAATGGTTTGCTAAGGAAGAAAATTTTGCTTATTTTAGTGTGCAAGATGAACAAATTGCTGCACCTATTTTAAATGAGATTCGAGAGCGACTCTATTTTTTACATGATGTTGGGCTAGGCTATATTACCTTAGGTCGTGATGCACGAACGATTAGTGGAGGAGAAGCACAACGCATTCGGATTGCCTCACAAATAGGGAGTGGTTTAACAGGTGTTTTGTATGTCTTAGATGAGCCGAGTATTGGTTTGCATGAAAGAGATACCCTCAAACTTATCCGTACTCTGAGAAGTTTGCAAGAAAAAGGCAACAGTGTTATTGTGGTAGAGCATGACAAAGAGACGATTGAAAACGCAGACTTTATCATAGATATTGGTGAAGGGGCTGGAAAATTTGGGGGGAATGTTGTTTTTAGTGGCACCTTAGCAAAACTTAAAAAAGCGAAAACACTCACAGCTGATTATTTGTATGGTCGTAAAAAGATAGAGTACTTTTATAGAAGAAAACAAGACAAATATATAGAGATTAAAAATGTTACATTAAATAATATTAATAATTTAAGTGCAAAAATCCCTCTCAATAACTTTGTTTGTATTACAGGGGTAAGTGGAAGTGGAAAGAGTTCTTTAATGTTACAAACACTCCTCCCAACAGCTCGTGAACTCTTAAACCATGCAAGAAAAGTCAATAAAGTCGCAGGTGTAGAGATAACAGGATTAGAACATGTCGATAAAGTTATCTACCTCGACCAAAGCCCTATAGGACGAACACCTCGAAGTAACCCTGCAACTTATACGGGGGTAATGGATGAGATACGCAACCTCTTTTCACAAACAAAAGAGTCCCAAATACGCGGTTATACTACTTCGCGTTTTAGTTTTAATGTCAAAGGGGGTCGATGTGAGAAGTGTCAAGGGGAAGGGCAGATTAAGATAGAAATGCACTTTTTGCCAGACATTATGGTGAAGTGCGATACTTGTAATGGCTCGCGTTACAATCAGCAAACCTTGGAAGTTCTTTATAAAGGGAAAACTATCTCTGATGTGCTCAATATGTCTGTGGATGAAGCATATGAATTTTTTGCAGCTATTCCAAAAATCAACTTAAAGATGAAAACTTTAGTGGATGTTGGTTTAGGCTATATTACTTTAGGGCAAAATGCAGTCACACTTTCGGGGGGAGAAGCACAACGGATTAAACTCTCTAAAGAGTTGAGTCGAAAAGATACAGGAAAAACACTCTATATTCTCGATGAACCAACAACAGGTCTACATTTTGCAGATGTCGATAGACTTACAGGTGTGCTTCATAAGTTTGTAGAACTTGGCAACAGTATGCTCATCATTGAGCATAATCTTGATATGATTAAAAATGCTGATTATGTGATAGATATGGGTCCAGAAGGTGGTGCTGGTGGTGGACTGATTATTGCCGAGGGATCACCTGAAGCAGTTGCACAAAATCACAAGCAAACAGGTTCCTTTACTGGGGCATACTTAGAAAAAGAACTACAAGCACATTAAGGGCACCTATAAAAACCACTAAAAAAGTATCCATATCATTTTTTTAACTTTTCTAACACTTTTGTAAGAAAAATTATCTCAACTTTCAGCCCTTCTGGATGTAAAAACTGAGATAAGTTCTCTATATTGGTACTTTTATTACATCATTCTTACTTTTTGTAATCTCACCAACTATTCATATCTGAACATATTATAGGCAAGATTTAAAAATCCAATATTTGATTCTATCCTCTGTATTCCTACAGAAGTCATATGAAGTGCATCATTCATTGAGTTAGTCATATATCCAAATACATGTTCTACTCTAGCTCTTATTTTTGATTTGATAGAATTTCTTAGTTTTTGTTCTATATCAAGTGGCTTACCTCTGTAGCCCTTTTCGTGAACATGACTAATACACTCTTTAGTTTGAAGGTACTCTTCTATTTTAGCACTTCTGTATGCACTATCAGCATAGAGAATATTGTCATCTTCATCTACAAGGTTTTCCAACTCTGTAGAGTCATGAGGTGCTGCACTGCTAACACTAAACTTTGTGATGAGTTTGGTGTGGGCATCTACATTTACATGATTTTTGTAGCCGTAGTGTCTTTCATTGTTTTTTGTCATCCAGCGGGCATCGGTATCTTTTTGGCAAAGTTTACTTTGCTTACCATTGGCATCTTTTTTTGCAAACTCTAAAGGTACTGCTCCTTTTTTAATATCAGCATTATCTTTACGGGAGTTTCTCTGTCTTGGAACATCAACGAAAGAGGCATCAACCATACTGCCTTCACGAGCAACTATACCATTATTGAAAAGTTGTGATGTAAAGAGCTCAAAGAGTGTTTGAGAAAGTTTCTTCTCTTTGAGTTGTTCTTTAAAAAGCCAAATAGTTTTTTCATCTGGAACATTATCTCCGATTTGTAATCCTAAGAACTGCATAAAAGAGAGTCTATCTTTTATTTGGAACTCTGTCTGTTCATCTGAAAGATTGTAATACTTCTGAAGTATAATGATTTTAAACATCATAAGCTTATCATATGGAGGTCTGCCTCCTGGTGCTTTTGGTTCTACATGTAAAGCTTCTTCGATAGGTTTTCTAAATATCTCCCATTCAATAACTTTATCGAGTTTTTGCAATGGTGGTTTATGCTGGTTAATTTTCTCTAATTGAAATTCGTAATCAAATAATCCTGCCATCTTTTCTCTCTCTTTTTTCTTTATTTTAGCTAATCTTTGGTTTTAGGTTGATTAGCTTGGGTTTTTAGAGGTGCCCTAAAGTTATATCAGAGGTTTTTAAAGGCTTGTGAGCTGTTCTTAAAGTTCTTAAAATGAGTTTTCTAACTTCGCCTCTCTCAAAGTAGCTATTTCGCTTTAAACCTCTCTTTTTAGCTGATTTTTGAGAGATTTTAGTGATGGTTTTATTACAATCCCCATTAAAAAGACAGATAGTAGCCTCTAATGCCGATAAATCACTTTGAACTTTAGATATTTTTTTGCTATACTCTTCTTGAAGTTCTTGTAACTCCATCTGTTTATTAGCTAGTGCATAGAGAACATGAGATTTATTGTTTTTTTGAAGACCTGTTGTGTTGTAGAGTGGATGCTTACTCATAATTACCTACCTTATAAATTGATGTTGTAATTATATCGTTAAAGTGGCTATTTTAGGGAGTTTTTAGTGGGTTGGTTTGCTACATAAGAGCGAAATTTAATTATATTGTATAGAAATTTTATGTAATTAATAACAATGATTTTCAAAATAAAATATGATTTCATTTATCAATAAATCAGGTTTCAACAGATAAAATTATTTGGAGAGTATATATTACTAATTACATATTTGCTATAACATGTAATTAGGTAAGCTACTCTGT
>WFPU01000166.1 GCA_015487435.1 Sulfurimonas sp. | reverse complement strand
TTTTTTTTGTTAACCCTAAAAGTTTTACAGCTTCAAGTATTCTAAGTGTCCCTGTTCCATCCGCATTTGCTACATACTCAGGAGTTTCAAAAGACACAGCAACATGACTCATTGCCGCAAGATTATAAATTTCATCTGGTTGAACTTCTTGAATAATTCTAGTTAAATTCATACTATCAGTCATGTCCCCAAAGTGAAGAGTCAAATCCAAACCATCTTCATGTGAATCATGATATAAGTGATCTATTCTATCCGTATTAAATAAAGATGTCCTTCTTTTAATACCATGAACCTCATAACCTTTTTTCAGTAAAAATTCTGCTAAATAACTTCCATCTTGCCCTGTAATACCTGTTATTAATGCTACTTTTTTATTCACTTTGTAATTCCTTGCTTATTTAAACTAGATTCCCAGTCAAGCTGAGAATGACGATACTTATCAAGCTGAGAATGACGATACTTATCGTTTATAATCATCTTCTAATCTCTCTATATCATCTTCACCTGTATAACTACCTACTTGAACCTCTATTATAACTAAAGCTTCATTAGAATTGTTTAAAAGTCTATGAATATCTCCTGCTTTTATATATGTAGATTCATTCTGTTTTAGTATAAAAGTGTTATTATTTATAGTTACGGTGGCTTCTCCACTAACTACTATCCAGTGCTCATTTCTATGTTTATGTCTTTGTAGTGAAAGTCTTTTACCAGGCATTACCTCTATTCGTTTTATTTTGTATCCATTACTATCTTCAAGAACAGTGTAGCTTCCCCATGGTCTATACCCTGTTAAATGAATATTATGTAACTGAGTAATTTTTTTAATCTCAGCCACTACTTGCTTTACTTTTTGAGAGCTCCCTTTTTTACTTATAAGTAGTGCATCTCCAGTATCAACTATAATAATATCTTCAATATCAACGGTTGCTATTTTTTTTTCATTTCCATAAATTAAATTATTTTTTGAATCTATTGAGATATGATTCTCATTTAGAGTGTTATTATTTTCATCTTTTGGTAACTCATCATAAAGAGCATCAAAACTTCCAACATCTGACCAATTTATATCTGATGGTACAACTTTAACTATATTTGATTTTTCCATTACTGCATAATCTATACTATCTTCTGGAATTTTTATCATGTCATCATGTTTGATTCTAATCATGTTTGATTCTGAATCAAGTTCAGAATGACGTATTGGTTGTTCAGAGTGGTGTGTTGATTGTTCAGAATGATCATGCGTGTTCATCTCGTCATTCTCGTGCTTGACACGGGAATCTAAAGCATTTTCACACGCATCATAAACTTCATGTGAATATTTTTGCAGCTCTTCTAAAAAAATTCCTGCTTTAAAACAAAACATCCCAGAATTCCAATAATAATTTCCAGCATCTAAATATTTTTGTGCTGTTTTTAAATCTGGTTTTTCATGAAAAGCTTTCACATCTAGTTCATCAGCTTCTATATAGCCAAATCCAGTCTCAGCAAATGTAGGAGTTATTCCAAAAGTTACTAAAAAATTATCATTTGCCAACTCTTTTGCTTGAAGTAAAACTTTTTTATATTCTGCTTCATCTTTTATAAGATGGTCTGATGGAGTAACTAAAACTACCTCATCTTTATCTAATGTCATACAAGCCAAAGCAATTGCTGGAGCAGTATTTCGACCTACTGGCTCGAGTAAGTATCTATTGTTTGCATTATTTAACTCTTCAAGTTGATCTAGTGCTAAAAAATATTGTTCAGTATTTGAAACTATAAATTGTCTATCACAAACTTTAGAGTTTCTCTCAACTGTTAGTTGAAACAATGATTTGTCATCAAATAGTTTTACAAATTGTTTAGGCATCAGTGTACGACTAATCGGCCATAACCTTGTACCGCTTCCACCACAAAGAATTATATTTGTCATATTATATTTTTCCTAAGAATCACTATTAAAAATATCACGAGTATAAACTTTATCTTCAACATCTTTTATATCTTGAGAGAGTCTATTAGCAACTATAATATCACTTATCTTTTTAAATTCACCTAAATCTTTTATAACTTTAGAATGAAAAAATTCATCTTCTTTAAACACTGGTTCGTATATTACAACTTCTATACCTCTTGCTTTGATTCTTTTCATAATACCTTGAATTGCTGATGCTCTAAAGTTATCACTTCCTGATTTCATTACAAGTCTGTAAATTCCTACTGTTTTTGGTTTTTTGGTTATAGTAGATTCTGAATCAAGTTCAGAATGACGAGGTTTTTGTTTAGAGTATAGTTTTTTTATGATACTGTTTGCAATAAAATCTTTTCTTGTAGTATTAGCATCAACAATGGAGCTTATAAGACTATTTGGCACATCTTTGTAATTAGCACGAAGTTGTTTAGTATCTTTTGGTAAACAATATCCACCATATCCAAATGATGGGTTATTATAATGGTTACCAATTCTTGGATCTAATCCAACACCATTAATAATATCTTTTGAGTTTAATCCGTGACTCTCAGCATAAGAATCAAGTTCATTAAAATAAGATACTCTCATAGCAAGATATGTATTTGAAAAAAGTTTTACAGCCTCCGCCTCAGTTGAATCTGTTAGTAATATATCTATATTTTCTTTTATAGCTCCCTCTGCTAAAAGATTTGCAAATATTTGTGCACGCTCTGATTTTTCGCCAACAATAATTCTACTTGGATACAGATTATCATATAAGGCACTGCCCTCTCTTAAAAACTCTGGAGAAAATATTATGTTTGTAGTATTAAATTTTTTATTTACTGATTTTGTATACCCAACTGGGACTGTTGATTTTATTACCATTGTTGCATCTGGATTTATATCAAGCACATCTCTTATAACTATTTCAACTAGAGAGGTATTAAAATAGTTTGTATCAGGGTCATAATCAGTAGGGGTAGCGATAATAATATAATCAGCATCTTTATATGCTTCATTTTTATCTAATGTAGCTTTGAGGTTTAATTCTTTATTTTTCAAATATTCACTTATTTCATTATCTTCAATAGGCGAAATTTTACTATTTAACATCTCAATTTTTTGAGGTACTATATCTAGTGCAACTACTTCATTATGTTGTGAAAGTAAGATTCCATTAGAAATACCTACATAACCTGTACCAGCTATTGCGATTTTAACCATATCTATAATAC
>WFPU01000165.1 GCA_015487435.1 Sulfurimonas sp. | reverse complement strand
CCTCTATAGTATTTATAATACTTTTTAAATCTTCACCAGTTATAGCTTTTGTAGCAGGAGCTTCACCATAAGAAATACCACCATCTTCACATTCTATTGTAACTCTTACAAACTCAACATCAGTAACTTTTCTAAGAGCTGTAATAAAAGGAGTTTTTAGAGGGATCTTAATTATCTCTGTAGTAATATCTTTTATAATCATGAGCTAAAATCCAACAATATATATCCAACAACCAAACCACCAAATGTACCAATAATGTAACCCATTATCGCCATTAATACACCAATACTTACAAGTGATTTATTGTAGGTTGCCGCTAAAATTGGAGCAGAAGCTACACCACCAATATTACTAAGTGATGCTACTGATATACTAAAGAGATCTAACTTAAATATTTTAGCTCCTAAAACCATAATTAAAGCATGAATTATAAGTATTAAAAAACCAGCTAATACATAAACACCAACCCCAGAAAAACTATCAAAAACAGCTTTTGAGCCAATAAGTGCTATCATCATATAAAGCATAGAATTAGCTACTTCATTTGATCCATTTAGCTCTTTTAACTTTGTAAAAGATGCTAACACTCCAAAAATTGTTGCCAATATTACAATAGTTGTTGTCTTGCTTATAACTCCGATATATTCCGATAAAGTTTGTGTTAAAAATGATACAACAAGTGCTAAGACTATTAATAACCAATATCTTTTAACTCCCATATTGCAGGCGCAACCAAGTTCACCTAAAATCACATCAGAACTTTTAGCGTTAGTGTAAGAATTAAAAACTTTAGCAAAAGGGACAAAAAACAGAAGCAACGCTACCCATAAAGTATAGTTAAAACTATCAACAATAAGAGCATACCCAAATGCTTCATCGCTTACTTCTAGTGCTGAACCAACTGCAACCATATTTGCAGTACCACCCATCCAACTACCAGCTAATGCACCAAAAGCTGAAGCCATATCTTTATCAAAATCAAAAATCAATGATATGATTATAAATCCAAATGTTAAAGAAAAAACTGCTAAAACATAAGCCAAAATTAGTTTTTTGCCAAGTTTAAAAAAATGTCTAAAATCAACTTGAAGTAACATCAAAAAAAGCATTGCAGGGAGTAAGTTTATTTTTGTAAGTTTGTAAGTTTCATTTATCTCTTTGTTATACTCAAACATACCAAAAGATGCTAGCATCATACTTATTGCATATATAAGTACTACAGCTGGGATGAATTTAAAAAATTTAAAATTCATCTTTTGCTCACTTACACTCAATAGTGTCACTACAATAGCCAAAACAAAAAGATAAAGAAGAGGGTTAGTTATCATCTGTTACTTTAGTGCAAGGTGCACCTTTAAACCCACTAATATTCTCCCTAATTTTATTTGTAAATCTAAGGCTTGGATCATTTTTTTTGGTTCTATATTTATCATTAACTTCTAACCATAACTCATTATCTTCAAAACATCTATATTCATAATGAGCTACTACATATTCAATTGAGTTAAACTTTTTTTTTAAATAATTTATGAGAAATATATTAGCTTTTACTTGTGCATCTGTTAAATTATCAGCACCTTTCTCTCCACCAACATTTTCAACTCCAATAGAGCTGTAATTTAATCCTATAACATGTCTAGCCATAAAATCAATTGGCATCAACTGATTTATAGTCCCATCTCTATCTATCATAAAATGTGCAGAAACATTTACACTCTCTTTATTGCTCGCAATATCAGGTCTATCATTAGGTAGTGCTTCACTTACAAATCTGCTGTATGAATCCTCAAAATCATCTATTGCAGTATGGTGAATAAGTATGATTTTAGGGACTATTTTTATATCTTTTACATCTAAATTATAGTGTATTTTGATATATTCTTTTGTAAGTTCCACCCTTTTTTCACTAAAAGGTATTGGCTTTTGTACAATTATATTTGCAAAAATAAAAAGATATGATGATAATAAAATTAATAATATTTTTAACATTATGTATTGTATCTATTTTATATTTATTCAACTTTAATGCCAAAAAAGATATATTATGCTTATGATTAATGAAGAGATAAAAAAAAACAATTTACTACATGAAGAGTTAAGTGAAGATGCACTTCGGTTGGCTCGCGCTATCTATAATACACATATAGAAAATGGTTGTCGTTTAGATATGGAGGTAAAATATAAAAGTATATACTCACTTTTAAATATAGAAGAATCAATTGATTCGATAAACTATATTAAGACTTTATTTATAGAATTAAATGAGCCAATTTGTGTAAATAATTTCAAATATAAACATAAAACTTACCCTATGCGTTTTGTTGTATTTTGCAATTGTACTTTCACAGATATTGCTGTTGAATTAGAACTAAGCGAAGAGTACTTAGAGGTTGAAGCAAAATATATGCTTGATGCATTTTTAACAAACTAAAGGATAATTATTGGCACCAAAATATATAATTTTAGATACAGAAACAACAGGTACCTCTGAAGAAGATAGAGTGATTCAATTAGGCTACATTGTACTTGGAGCAAAAGAGATAGAAGTACAAAATGAATTTTTTTCAACTGATATACCAATTAAATTTGCTGCTATGGAGGTCCATGGTATAACTCAGGATATGATTAAAGGTAAGCCTAAATGTCAAGGAAGCAAATCTTATAATAGGCTTCAAGAATTAAACACAAATGAAAACTATATGATTATTCATAATGCTCCATTTGATTTAGGTATGCTTGAAAAAGAGGGTTTTAAAACTAATATGAAAGTTATAGACACCCTTAGAGTCGCAAAACATATCTATAAAGATGAAGAGGCACATAGACTTCAATATTTTAGATACAAGATGGAACTCTATAAAGATGAAAAAAAAGAAGCTAATACCCTCGGAATTATTGTAAAAGCACATGATGCTATAGGTGATGTGCTTATTTTAAAACTATTCCTTTCAAAATTAAAACAAAGTATCACTAAGATTTATCCAGATGAAAATCCAGTTGATAAAATGGTAGACTTAACAAACACGCCAATACTGATAGAAAAATTTAATTTTGGAAAACATAAAGGTAAATCACTTCGTGAAGTAGCTACTGAAGATGCCGGTTATTTAAGATGGATGTTAAGTTCTATGGAAAATTTAGATGAAGACTTACGTTATTCGATTAATAATGCCCTCGGCGTTTAGTGCCTTCGGCTTAAGCGTATGGAATATTTTTCAAGGAAAAATGTTCACGAGAGCTTAAAATAGAGCCGATGGTAATCTTGTTTACCGAAACTAAACAATACGAGGGTACTTCACATACTAATGTATGTGAAGCTAGTTGCTTAGTAAGAGCTTACTAAACTATTCTTCTTCACTCTCTAATACTACTCTTTGATCTTTATATATACCTGTTCCAACAGGGATAGTACGACCAATAATTACATTCTCTTTAAGATCATTTAAATCATCAACTTTTGCACTTACAGCAGCTTCTGTAAGAACCTTGGTAGTATCTTGAAATGATGCAGCTGAGATGATAGAATCAGCAGCAACAGCAGCTCTAGTAATACCAACTAAGAACGGTTCAGCAATTGCAGGACGACCACCAAGACGAGTTATTTTTTCATTTTCAACTTTAAATTTAGATTTAGAAACTAAATCACCCTCAATAAACTTAGTGTCACCAGATTTTACAATCTTAATTTGACGAAGCATTTGAGTAAAAATAACCTCAATATGTTTATCAGCAATATTAACACCCTGAGAACGATATACTTGTTGAACTTCGGATACTAGGTAGTTATAAAGTGCTTTAACGCCCATAATACGAAGTAACTCATGTGAAGAGATAATACCACTAGTTAAACGTTCACCAGCATGAACAAAGTCGCCAGCATTTACAACACTCTCGTGTGATTTATCTACAAAATATTCTTTGATAAGTCCACTATCACTAGTTACAATAATACGAACTTTACCACGAAGCATCTTTCCAAAACTAACATTACCATCTATCTCAGAGATGAGGGCAGTAGCTTTAGGACGACGACCTTCAAATAGTTCAGATACTCTCGGAAGACCACCTGTAATATCTGATGATTTTTGAAGTGCTTTTGGAGTTTTTGCAATAATATCTGCAACTTTTACTTCAGCTCCATCTTCAACAAAGATAGAAGATTTAGATTCAATTGCATATCTTAAAAGCTCACCATCTTGTGTAGCTAAGATTATAGTTGGTTTATACTCACTTGATATATGGTCATTAATCATTAAGCGAGTTTTACCAGTTAAATCATCTACTTGTTCAGTAGCAGTAGTTCCAATAATAATATCTTCAAACTTAACAGTACCATTAGCTTCAGAGATAATAGGGTTTGAGTATGGATCCCATTCAGCTATTACTACTGATTCATCTGATGCTGGTTTAGCAAGTAAACTTGAAGCATCAACTACTTCATTATCTTCACTAACAATAACAGATCCACGAGCTATATAATGACGAACTGCTTCACGGTTATTTGTATCAATTACTGCTGCAAAAAGACCTTTTTCAATCACCTCATATCCAGCTTTAAGTCCTTCAAATCTTTCTAAATAATCACCTTTTAGTAAGAAATATTTAACTACACCATCTTCTTTTGCGAGAATTTTTTGTGTTACTGGTGCGCCATTTTCAACTAATAATTCAGAAGCATAAGGGATACTAGATGGAATATTCCAACTATCTTTAATTGTCTCTACAATTGATTCATCCTCCGCTACTTCAGAACCATTTACATAAGGTAGATAATATTTACCCTCAATTTGTCCATTAATACCAGCTAATTCATTTGGCTTAGCAATCTCATTTTTGCGAAGTGAATAACGGTATGTTTCTTTTGTAGATACCAAAGTGATAATTACTTCATCATGTATAGTTTCAATTGAAATTTTACCAGATTCAATTGCTTTTATCTTAGGCTCAACAAGTAGTACTGCTGCATTTCTTCTATTTGCAACGATATTTTTATCATCTTTAGATTTATAAGTATTAAGATTATAATAACGGATAAAACCCTCTTTTTTAGCAATAACTTGACGCTCTTGTGCAGTTGAACTTGCAGTCCCCCCAACATGGAATGTACGAAGTGTAAGCTGAGTACCTGGTTCACCAATTGATTGTGCAGCAGTAATACCAACAGCTTCACCTCTACGAACAATATGCCCAGTTGCAAGATTAACACCATAACAAAGTGCACAGATACCATTTTCACTTTTACATGTAGTTGGTGTTCTAATATGTGCAGTTTTTATTCCAGCTTCTGCAATCACTTTAGAGCTCACTTCATCAAGTAAAGTACCCTCAGCAAAAAGAATTTCATTACTTATTGGATCTATTACATCATCAGCTAAAACTCTACCATTTAGTCTATCTTCTAAAGACTCAATTAGAGTATTTTGATCAGAAATATCTGATATTTCAATACCCTCATGTGTATGACAATCGTGTTCAACAACTTTAACATTTTGTGCAACATCAACAAGTTTACGAGTAAGGTAACCCGCGTTTGCTGTTTTAAGTGCTGTATCTGCAAGACCTTTTCTAGCACCGTGAGTTGAAATGAAGTACTCAACTACATTAAGTCCCTCTTTAAAGTTAGAGATAATTGGTGTTTCAATAATATCACCAGATGGCTTAGCCATCAATCCACGCATACCAGCTAACTGACGAATTTGTGCAGCAGAACCACGAGCACCTGAATCAGCCATCATGTGGATAGAGTTAAATCCATCTTTATCAGTCTCAACGATTTTCATCATCTGTGCAGCAACGGTATTGTTAGTATCAGTCCAAACATCAATGATTTTATTATAACGCTCTTGTTCTGTTAATAAACCAGCTTCATATTGTTTTTGAATCTCAATAACTCTGTTTTTTGATTCAGTAATTTTAGCTTTTTTAGCATCTGGAATCTTAATGTCATCAATAGATATAGATACGCCTGATTCTGTGGCATGTTTGAAGCCTAAATCTTTTAATTTATCTAAAAATCCAGCTGTAACACCAATACCACCATGCTTTTGAACATAATCAACTAATTCGCCAATAGCACCTTTTCTCATAACTCTATTCCAAAGATCAGCAGGAACAAAATCTGGTAAAATAGCTTTTAAAAGTAATCTACCAGCAGTAGTATAAATAACACGACCATTATCACGAGTACGAACTTTAGCATGGATATCAAGAGCTTTATGCTCTATAGCAATATTTACTTCATCAACATTTGAAAACAATTTATTAGAACCAACTACACCATTTTTCTCTAAAGTGATGTAATAGATTCCAAGTACCATATCTTGTGATGGAGTAGCAATAGCTTTACCAGATGCAGGATGAAGAATATTCATAGATGCCATCATAAGTACTTTTGCTTCAGCAATTGCAGCAGAAGATAAAGGTACGTGAACAGCCATTTGATCCCCATCAAAATCGGCATTAAATGCAGAACAAACTAATGGGTGTAGCTGAATAGCTTTTCCATCAATTAGTTTAGGATGAAATGCTTGAATTGAAAGTTTATGAAGTGTTGGTGCACGATTAAGCATAACTGGATAACCATCAACAATCTCTGCTAAACATTCCCAAACTTCATTAGTTTCTAGCTCTATCATTTTTTTGGCAGCTTTTACAGTAGTAGCATGACCTTTTTCTTCAAGTTTAGCAATTAAATGTGGCTTAAATAGCTCTAGTGCCATTTTTTTAGGAAGTCCACACTCGTGCATCTCTAAAGATGGTCCAACAACAATTACAGAACGTCCAGAGAAATCAACACGTTTACCAAGTAAGTTTTGACGGAAACGCCCTTGCTTACCTTTAATCACTTCACTTAATGATTTAAGTGGACGCTTATTAGCACCCTTAACTGCATTTGCTCTACGACCATTGTCAAATAAAGCATCAACACTCTCTTGAAGCATACGCTTTTCATTTCTAACAATAATCTCAGGAGCTTCTAGTTCAACTAAACGCTTAAGACGTTGATTACGGTTAATAACACGACGATACAAATCATTTACATCAGAAACTGCAAATTTACCACCATCAAGTGACACAAGTGGGCGTAAATCTGGTGGAAGAACAGGAAGTACTGTTAACATCATCCAAGCAGGATTATTTCCAGAATTTAAAAATGACTCAATTACTTTTAATCTTTTTGCAATAGTTTTTTTCTTAGCTTCACTTTTTGTAACTTCAATATCTTCTTTAAGTTGTGTAAATGCGTCAACTAAATCTATCTCTTCTAGTAAATCACGAACAACTTCACCACCCATACGAGCAGCAAAACCTAACTCACCAAATCTCTGAATAAGTGTACGATATTGCTCTTCGTTTAAAACATCATATTTAAGTACAGGAGTTTTAGCTTCAGCATCATAATATGCCTCACCACCACTCTCAACTATATATGCTTCATAATAAAGTACACGCTCTAAATCTTTCATTTTGATACCAAGAAGAGTACCAATACGTGAAGGTAGTGAGCTTACATACCAGATGTGAGCAACAGGAGTTACAAGTTCAATGTGACCCATACGAGTACGACGAACTTTAGTTGAAGTAACTTCAACCCCACATTTCTCACATACTACACCCTTATAACGCATCTTTTTATACTTACCACAAAGACATTCGTAATCACGAACAGGTCCAAAGATTTTTGCACAAAAAAGACCATCTCGCTCAGGCTTAAGCGTACGATAATTAATAGTTTCAGGTTTTTTAACCTCACCATTTGACCAAGACATTACCTTTTCAGGTGATGCAAGACGAAATTGCAGTTTTTTAATATCTTTTGGTCTATTGTTTTCAGTTACTTCTATAGCTACTAATTTACTCATCGTCTTCCACCTCGTCAAAAATCTCTACATCAAGTGCTAATGCTTGAAGCTCTTTAGTTAATACAAATAGTGTTTCAGGAATTCCAGAAGGTGGCACTAATTCACCTTTTGTAATTGCTTTATAAGCACGAACACGACCATCAACATCATCAGATTTGATAGTTAACATCTCTTTTAGAACAGCTGATGCTCCATAAGCCTCTAAAGCCCAAACTTCCATCTCACCAAATCTTTGACCACCAAATAGTGCTTTACCACCAACTGGTTGTTGAGTTACAAGTGAGTATGGTCCAGTAGAACGTGCATGAATTTTTTCATCAACAAGATGATGCAATTTAAGGATATACATATATCCAATATTTACACGCTCTTTAATTTTTTCTCCAGTACGACCATCATATACAACAGTCTTACCGTCAGGATTCATTTTAGCAAGCTCAAATAATTTATCAAATTCAGCTTGATTTACACCCTCAAAAATCGGAGTTGCAAATCTAACTCCACCTTTTGCCCAATCACGAGCATAGTTTAAAAATTTTTCATCGCTCATCGCACCAATAACTTTAACCGCATTCATCATACCAGCTACATCAGCAATAGATATTATTTTTTCTCTTAAATTTTTAACAAAATCTGCTTGTTTATTCTCAAACTCTTCTTGTATCTGATTACCAAGCTCACGACCTGCCATACCAAGATGCATCTCTAAAATTTGTCCAATATTCATACGTGATGGAACACCAAGTGGGTTTAGACAAACATCAACACTTCTTCCATCTTCCATATATGGCATATCAACCTCTGGAACGATAATAGAAACAATACCTTTATTTCCATGTCGACCAGCCATTTTATCACCAACTTTTAGCTTACGCTTAGTAGCAATATAAATTTTTACATATTTAACAACACCATTTGGAAGGATGTCATCTTTTTCTAAAATAGTAAGTTTTTCTTCATGCTCATCTCTAAAGATACGCTTTTGCTTTTGGAAATAGTTTTTAGTTTTGTTATATTGGGCTTGAATATCTTCACTAAACGATTTAACGATAGCATTCATAGCAAAGCGATTTACCTCAATTAAATCGTTAGAATCAATGATATCACCAGCTTTGTAGTCAGTTTCATCAATTTTGATATCACTTTGTAAAGGTTCACGAGTAAGAAGTTTAGATATTCTTAACATCTCCTCTTTATCAATCATTAAAAGTCTATCATAATGCTCACGCTCTAAATAATCACGCTCCTCTTTTTCTAAAGCTAATGCACGCTCATCTTTGTCATAACCTTTTTTAGTAAAGATTTTAACATCAACAACTACACCTTCCATTGATGGGGGACAATAAAGTGATTTATTAACAACATGTCCAGCTTTTTCGCCAAAGATTGCACGAAGTAAACGCTCTTCAGGAGTTGGTTTAACTTCGCCTTTTGGTGAAACCTTACCTACTAAAATCATACCACCACTAACATTAGTACCAATTTTAATAATACCTGACTCATCAAGATGAACTAATTCATCATCACGAACATTAGGGATATCACGAGTAATCTCTTCAACACCATGTTTAAGCTCACGAGCTTCAACCTCTTTTTCATAAATATGAACTGAAGTAAAAGAATCTTTACGAATCATTCGCTCAGAGATTACAATAGCATCCTCAAAGTTATAACCATTCCAAGGCATAAATGCAACCATCGCATTAACACCAAGTGCTAATTCGCCTTGATCCATATTTGGTCCATCTGCTATAACTTGTCCTTTTGTAACAATATCACCAACATTTACAATTGGTTTTTGAGCAAAAGATGTATTATTATTTGTACGAAGATTTTTTTGTAATGGATAATAATCTATATATATTTCATCATTTTCTTCACCCATTATATAGATATGTTTACCATCTACTTTTTCAACTTTACCAGGTCTTGAAGCTTGAACACATTGCCAAGAATCACGAGCTACAAGTTTTTCAACTCCAGTTCCAACCATAGGTGAGTATGGTTTTAATAATGGAACTGCTTGACGTTGCATATTTGATCCCATTAGTGCACGATTGGCATCATCATGTTCTAAAAAAGGGATGAGTGAAGCAGCTACACCAACAACCATACTTGATGAAAGATCAGCATATTCACATTCAATTGGTTTTCTAAGAAAGATTTCTCCATCTTGTCTAACTGTAATTAATTCATGTATAAATTGACCGTTTTCATCTAATGGGTTTGAAGCAGCTGCAATTTTAATACCCTCTTCTTGAGTAGCAGTAAGATATACAATCTCATCTGTTACCTTACCATCTTTTATAATTTTATATGGAGCTTCAATAAAACCATGACTATTTACTTTTGAATAAGTTGCAAGAGTGTTAATTAAACCAATATTTTGACCCTCTGGAGTCTCAACAGGACAAATTCTACCATAGTGAGTTGGATGAACATCACGCACTTCAAAACCAGCTCTCTCTTTTACAAGACCACCCTCACCAAGCGCTGATAAACGTCGTTTATGAGTAACTTCTGAGAGTGGATTAGTTTGATCCATAAATTGTGAAAGTTGTCCACCTGAGAAAAATTCCATAACAGTTGATGTGATCATTTTTGAGTTAATTAAATCATGGGGCATTAACTCTTCCATAGTACCACTCATAGTTGAGAGTTTGTCACGGATTGCTTTTTGCATTTTTATTAAGCCGTTGTGTAGCTCATTAACAAGCAATTCTCCAATTGAACGGATACGACGATTACCAAGGTGATCTCTATCATCAATATGACCTTGACCATTTTTAACTTTAATAACATATTTAACAGATTTAATAATATCTTCATGAGTTAAAACTGTCATATATGAAGGGATGTTCATATCTAGTTTATGATTCATCTTCATACGACCAACTTCAGTTAAGTCATATCTCTCAGGATCAAAAAATAGTTGTCTTACAAATGTGTGAGCAGCTTCTTTAGTTACTGGCTCACCTGGACGCATAACTTTATAGATACGAATCGCAGCTAAATCATTTTCATCTTCTATCTCTTCAGTTTGTTTAAGTAATTTGAGAGAATCTGCATCAGCATTAAATGCGTTGATAATTGATGCATCAACACCCTCAGCTAAATCATTTGCAATTTTAAATTCAGTTACACCAATTTCAGACAATTTTTTAAGTTTAGTCTCATCAATATGAGTCATTGTATCAAAAAGAATCTCACCAGTCTCAGGGTTAATGATAGGCTCAGCTAGATTACGCTCTAGTAATATCTCTAATGGATATTCAACTTCTTTTAATCCATCATCAATAAATTTTTGAGCTTTTTTAACTGAAAGCCTTTTACCAGCTGCTACTAAAATTTTACCATCTGTATCAGTTAAATCGTATTTAAGTCGAGAGGCATAATCATTTTGATTAAAATCAACTGAAAATTTATAATCAACCATTTTAATAGTTTGAATAGGGTAAAAAAGTTTTAATATATCTTGTTTAGAGTATCCAAGTGCACGAAACATTATAGTTACAGGAACTTTACGGCGCTTATTAATTCTCATATAAAGAATATCTTTTGGGTCATACTCAAAATATAACCATGAACCACGATCAGGAATAATTTGACCAGTATAGATAAGTTTATTTCCTACCGTAGTAGCTTCTTCCTCTTTAAAAATAACACCTGGTGAACGATGAAGTTGATTTACAACAACTCTTTCAACACCGTTGATAATAAATGAAGTTCTATCAGTCATAAGTGGGATATCACGAACAAATATACTTTGTTCTTTAATATCTTTTACACCTAATTTTTCTTTTGTATTTTCATCTCTGTCCCAAAGAACAAGACGAGTTTTCATTCTTAATGATACTGAATAAGTCAGTCCACGCTCCATACATTCACGAATAGTATATTTGGGTTTAGCTATTTCACTTCCTATATACTCAATAGTTAATCTATTTTGAGCATCATGAATAGGGAAAGCTGAATGAAAAGCTTTTTCAATACCACTTAACGATCTATCTTTTTCATCAATCATTAAAAAGTTATCATAAGAACTTTGTTGAAGTTGAAGTAAATTTGGAACTTCAATCTGTTGAGGAGTTTTGGCAAAGTCTACACGGAGACGATTTCCAGAATATAAAGTGTTTAACATAGGCTACCTCTAGTTATAAATTGTGGAGCTTAATACTTGGTATTAAGCAGTTTTTATCTAAGCGTCCTTAGACAAATTTTTGTAGTGCTTATAAACGACATAAGGGCACTTTAGCCAAGAGACAAAATCTCTTGGCTAAAGCGCCCAAAAATACAAGAGCCAAAGCTCTTGAAATAGATAACACAGGAATAAATTCCCCTGCGTACCCCTAAAGGGGCATTATTTAACTTCTACTACTGCACCAGCTTCTTCTAGAGCAGTTTTTGCTTCTTGTGCAGCATCTTTATCTACACCCTCTTTGATTGTAGATGGTAAACCTTCACACGCTTCTTTAGCTTCTTTAAGTCCTAAGCCAGTTAAAGCACGAACAGCTTTAATTACAGCAATTTTCTTAGCACCAACATCAGTTAATACTACATCAAACTCTGTTTGCTCAGAAGCAGCTTCACCACCAGCTACAGCTCCACCAGCTACAGCAACAGGTTGTGCAGATACACCAAATTTTTCTTCAAATTCTTTTACTAATTCAGAAAGTTCTAATACTGAAAGTCCTGAGATAAATTCTAATACGTCTTCTTTATTGATAGCCATATTGGCTCCTTTAATATTAATTTTCAAGAAATTAAATTCTTGATTAGAGTGTGCAAAAGCACGGTCTCTGTGCGTGAGCTTTCCGCTAAGGAAAACCCAGTGCTAACGCAGCTAAATGGGCTTTGCTCATTTAGCGATAGCAATCTAAGCGGCTTCTTCTTTTTTCTCTTTAAGAGCGTTAAGTCCAATTGTAAAGTTAGAAACTGGCGCCATCCAAGTAGCTGCAAGCATACCAAGAAGTTCTTCACGTCCTGGAAGTTTAGCAAATGCTTCAACTTTAGTAGCTTCAGATGCTTCACGATCTATGTAAGCAGACTTAATTACAAATTTTTCATTGCCTTTAGCAAATTCAGCAACTACTTTAGAAGTAGCAACAGAATCCTCACCCCATACTAAAATATTAGTATCGCTAAGTTCAACACCCGTTAATTCAGCTTTAGTAAGAGCAATAGTAGCAAGTGTATTTTTAACAACTTGCACTTTTGCTTCTTTTGCTTTAGCAATACTTCTTAGTCCTTCAAGTTCACCAACGCTTAAGCCTTTATAATCACAAAAGATTACAGCTTGAGCAGTAGTAAATTCACCTGAAAGCGTTTCAATAATTTCAGCTTTTTGTGTTTTTGTCATAGAATATCTCCTTTCCAGACAACACTTCAATAGGAAATTAAGTTAAAGTTAACTTTAACACCTATATCTTTAGTCCATAAAATGCAGTTACTATTGATTTAATACATCATAATAAGCGAAGCTTATTATGATGTCAGGGAGTAAATATCCCTATAGCTTCCTTAAAGCTACAAAAACAAGTTTTTGAGAGATTAAGGATAATTAATTAAAGTAACTTTACAATATGCCACATGAGTGGCACACTAAAAATTATTTAATATCAGCTAATTCTAATACATCTAATTTTACAGCTGGACTCATAGTTAAACTAAGAGCACCAGATTTAATATAACGACCTTTAGCAGATGCTGGTTTTTGCTTGTTAATAGCAGTCATAATAGCAACAAAATTCTCTTCAATTTGTTTAGCTTCAAAACTAGCTTTACCAATACCAGCATGAATATTACCTTTTTTATCAACTCTAAAATTAACTTGACCACCTTTAACATTTTTAACAGCGTTAGCAACATCTGGAGTTACAGTTCCTGTTTTAGGGTTTGGCATTAAACCTTTTGGTCCAAGGATACGACCAATTTGTCCAACAAGTCCCATACAATCTGGTGCAGCAACAACTACATCAAAATTGAAAATTCCAGCTTTAATATCAGCAACTAAATCATCAGTCCCAACGATATCAGCACCAGCAGCCTTAGCTTCATCAGCTTTAGCACCCTTAGCAAAAACTGCAACGCGAACTGTTTTACCAGTACCATGAGGAAGTACAATAGCACCACGAACCATTTGGTCAGCGTGACGAGGATCTACATTTAAATTTAATGCCATCTCTACAGTTTCATCAAATTTAGCGCTTACTAGTGATTTTACAGTTGACGCTGCATCAGTAACACCATAAGATTTGTCTTCAATTTTTTCTAATAATTGTTTATATCTTTTACTCATTTTCAAATTCTCCATTTGTAATTCTTCCACAAACATTTTAAATCACTGTGGTATTGATTATTTAGTGTGTAAAACAGGTAAAGCCATTTTATTAGCTCTTTTTAATCTACGATTTCTATACCCATTGAACGAGCTGTACCAGCTAAAGTATTAGCAGCCATATCTTTATCATCAGTATTTAAATCAACTATTTTACGCTCAACAACTTCCATTAGTTGTGCTTTAGTTAATTTTGCTACTTTATTTTTAAGTGGATTATCAGTACCTTTTTTAAGTCCTGCAGCTTTCATTAGAAGAGCTGAAGCAGGTGGTTGTTTAGTGATAAAAGTAAAACTTCTATCAGAATAAACAGTAATTACTGTTGGTACTTTAAAACCCATTAAGTCTTTTGTTTTTTCATTAAAAGCCTTAGTGAATTCCATAATATTAACACCACGTTGCCCTAGTGCTGGTCCAACTGGTGGAGCTGGGTTTGCTTTACCAGCATCAATTTGTAACTTGATATAACCATCAATTTTCTTTGCCATTGTTTTTTCCTTGTTCTATTATTTAGTACGCAATCTAAACTAGTTCAGATCACTACGCTAACGCTATGTTTCCTTCAACAGGAAGCTCGCGCGACTAGTCGCTTTTATAGCTGTGCTAAGCTTAAATTTTAAAAAAAGCTAAACTTAGCACAGATAAATATTTTTATATAATTTTTTCTACTTGAGTATAAGCGATATCAACAGGAGTCGCTCTACCAAAAATTGAAACATTTAGTTTTAGAGTGCCATGTTCCAAATCATACTCATCCACAGTTGCTGTAAAGTTAGCAAATGGACCCTCATTAATACGAACAGTCTCGCCAGCTTCAAAGTAGACTTTTGGTTTTGGTGCTGCGCGGTTATTAACTTTATCAAGAATATTATTAATATCGTGTTCACTTAGTGGAGTTGGTCTACTTCCCTCACCAATAAATCCAGATACTTTTGGGATACTTTGAATCATATGTTGAATCTCTGTATTTAAATCTATTCTTGCAAATACATACCCAGAGTATAATGAACGCTCAGTTACTCTTTTTTCGCCATCTTTTACATCTATAACATCTTCAGTTGGAACGATTACATCTGTAATATGATCTTCTAATCCCATCTCCTTAATCATAATAAAGATTGCTTCTCGAACTTTTCTTTCATTTCCATAAGTTTGGATAGAATACCATTGATGCGCCATAAACTCTCCCTATCCTAAGATTGCTGTCATAATTGAAGACATTAATAGATCAACTAAAGCTAAAAAAGCAGTAATTACTGCAACAACTATTAAAACTGAAATAAATGCTTGTTTAACCTGACCTTTTGTAGGAAAGATAACCTTTGCTAATTCTAATTTTGCATTTCTAAAGTGTGTACCTAAGTTCAAAATATTTGCCTCCTATTTTTAAAGCAAAGCTTCAAAAAAATTCCTCTCACTAAAGCTATAGCTTTAATAAGATGATTTTTTTATTTATGCATTGATTATAAATTATTCCCAAAAGAACAACTAATAATAAATGTGTGGCAGGCGTGGAGGGACTCGAACCCCCAACACCCGGATTTGGAATCCGGTGCTCTACCATTGGAGCTACACGCCTAGACTCCTTTATTTTGCTTGTAAAATAAAGGAAAACTCTCCTATTAAGTGCTAATGCAATCTGAACAAGTCCAGCTTATTACGCTAACACTAAGTTTCCTTCAGCAGGAAGCTCATGCAACTAGTTGCATTTTAAGAGTTATAAAAAGATGATTACAGTTTCATCTCTTTATGGTTAGTGTGTTCTTTACACCACTTACAGTACTTACGCGCTGAAAATTTTTCTGTATGAACTTTTTTATTTTTTGTTGTGTGATAATTACGTCTAGTACATTTCTCACAACCTAAGTGAATTGCTTCTCTCATGTTTATTTACCTTTAAAAGGATTAATGCAAATTCGCTTTTGCGAATTATGCAAGAATCTTAGCTACAACACCAGCACCAACAGTTCTACCACCCTCACGGATTGCAAACTTAGTACCTTCTTCCATAGCAATTGGATGAATTAATTCAGCAGTAATACTTACATTATCACCTGGCATAACCATCTCTGTACCTTCTGGTAAAGTGATTGCACCTGTAACATCAGTAGTACGAACATAGAACTGAGGACGGTAACCATTAAAGAATGGAGTATGACGACCACCCTCATCTTTACTTAGAACGTAAATCTCTGCGCTAAACTTAGTGTGAGGATTGATAGTACCTGGCTTACAAAGTACTTGACCACGCTCAACATCGTCTTTACCTATACCACGAATAAGAATACCACAGTTATCACCAGCTTCACCTTGATCCATCTCTTTACGAAACATCTCAACACCAGTTACAGTAGTAGTTTGTGTATCACGGATACCAACGATTTCTACTGGTTCACCAACTTTGATAATACCACGCTCGATACGACCAGTAACAACTGTACCACGACCAGAGATTGAGAAAACATCCTCAACAGGCATTAAGAAATCTTTATCAGTTTCACGAGTTGGCTCAGGAATATACTCATCAACAGTTTTCATAAGTTCAATAATTTTATTTGACCACTCACCTAATGTACCAGTTTTAGCTTCTTCAAGAGCTTTAAGAGCTGATCCAGCAGTGATAGGAGTATCGTCACCTGGGAAGTCATACATATCAAGAAGTTCACGGATTTCCATCTCTACTAGTTCCATAAGTTCTTCATCATCAACCATATCTTCTTTGTTCATGAAAACAACGATATATGGAACACCAACTTGCTTAGAAAGTAAGATATGCTCACGAGTTTGTGGCATAGGACCATCAGCTGCAGAAACAACTAAGATAGCACCATCCATTTGTGCAGCAC
>WFPU01000164.1 GCA_015487435.1 Sulfurimonas sp. | reverse complement strand
ACAGAATAATGATTAAAAAAAAGTTTTATCGCATTATCTGTAGTAGTTTTTTCAACCTCTTGTAGTGAAATTTCTAATAATTCACTCATTTTTTGAGCTATAAGTTTTGTATATACTGGTTCGTTTCTTTGCCCTCTGTAAGGTGTTGGAGTTAAGTATGGACCATCTGTTTCAATCAATAATTTATCACTAGGAATCTTAGGTAAAACATTTATCAATTTTTTTGCATTTTTAAAAGTCACAACACCACCAATTCCAAAATAAAAACCATTGTTTGCTAAAGTTAAAAGCTCTTCATCTGCATTATAACAATGAAGTACTCCCCCAACTTCTCCAGCATTTTGCTCTAAAAGTATTTTTTTTGCATCCCTTGAAGCATCTCGTATATGAATAATAAGAGGTTTTTTATACTTTTTTGCAATACCGATTTGAGCTATAAAAATCTTTTTTTGTCTCAGTTTCTCAGCCTCTTTTTCTTCATAACTACCCTCTAGTCTAAAATAATCAAGCCCACATTCACCAACTGCTACACATTTTTCATCACTCAAATAGGAATCAAAATTTAAACTGTCAAATCCATCCATATCATAGGGGTGTATTCCAACTGCAAAATAGATATCTTCATTTTTTTTTGATATTTCAACTGCATAATCAAGTGTGTCAGCATCAGCACCAGGGATTATAAACTTAGTTATTCCACTCTCTCTTGCTCTGTCTAAAACTTCATCTAAATCATCTTTGTATCTATCATTGTCTAAGTGTATATGTGTGTCTATTATCATCTGTTTGCCTCTAAAAGTTCTTTTGCAAATATTTTTGCTTCATTTGTAATATCTTTACCAGAAATAATTCTAGCAATCTCATCAACTCTACTTTTAAAATCTAGTTGTAATACTTTTGATTCATCTTCATCTTTGTAGATCAAAAAGTGTTGATCGCCCATAGATGTAAGTTGTGGCTGATGCGATATTACAAATATTTGAAAAAATTTAGATAATTTTTTAAGAACTTTTGCAACACTCATAGACTCTTCTCCACTTAAGTTTGCATCAATCTCATCAAGCATTAATACACCATTATTTGAACACATTAGTTCTGATTTTAAAGCAAGAATAGCTAGTCTTAGTCTGTTAAATTCACCAGTACTTACCTTTGTTAATTCAACACCATTGAGTTGTATATTTATCTTATCTAAACCAAATACTGTTTTTTCAATACTTTTTATTACAACTTTTGAATCTCTTAAATATAACTCTTTTAGATACGAGTTTAAATCAGTTTCAAATTTTTTTATCTCTGAATGTCTTAAGTTTGATAACTCCATAGCTAAAGAATCTTCTTCAACAGACAATTTATCTACTCTAGCTTGCAAATCGCCTTTTGTTATCTCAATATTTTCGTATTTTTGAAGTTCTATGATTTTTTTCTCTTTATACTCAAGCGCCTCTTTTATACTTCCATATCTGCGTTTTAATTCACTCAACTCTTCTAGTCTGTTTAAAACCTCTTCTACATCAATTTCATCTAAAGCACTAAACTTCTCTTGCGCGCTATCAAATGTCGCTCTTAATTCATTCATAGCATCATTAAAAAATGAATTATCTATCTCTAGAGAATCTAAAACATTAAAAACATTGTTCTCACTCTCAAATATAAGATTTGCACTTTGGAGTGCTTCTAAAACTTTTTCTTTTTTTGAGAGTTCTTTTTTAATTTTTAGTAACTCTTCATCTTCAAACTCTTTAGGATTAATATTTTCTATCTTTTGTATCTCAAATTTGGCAAACTCTTTTAACTCTACTATCTTTCTTTCTTCATCCTCAATAGCATTTAATTCAGCTTTTAAGGTTTTATGTTCTAAAAAAACTTTTTTATATTTTTGTTTTATATCTAAAATACTCTTGTTAGATTTAGCAATTCTATTATCAAGAATATCTAATAAGTTTTCATTTTCAAAATCACTAAAGTCTTTTAAACTAAGATGCCTTAAGTTACTTGAAGCAAGTGACTGCATAGCTTTTTTAGAGACACTCTGGTTATTTATAAAGTATCTTGATTTTTCTTTTTTAATGTGCTTAAATACATTTATGTCATGACTCTCAACACCAAGCTCATCTCCATCAAATTCCCATGAAGTAGTTGACTCACATAAACTAGCATCACAATTTTTAGAACCTAATGATGACAAAATAGAATTCATAAGTATAGATTTACCGCTACCACTAGGACCAGTAAAAACAACTAATCCAGAAGCAAGATTTAACTCAACCTCTTTAAAACTAAGATAATCTTTTAAATAAAATCTTTCTATCATTTTATAACCTTCTTACTTGTTGCGCAATTATACTTTTTTAAGATTAAAAATCTAATGGACTAATAACTTTAGCCTTATTCATCTCTGAAACCACATGAGTATATATCATAGTTGTCTCAACACTTTTATGTCCTAAAAGTTCTTGAATAGAGCGTAAATCTATCCCCGCTTGAAGTAAGTGTGTTGCGTATGAATGTCTAAAGATATGGGAAGTTATTCTTTTGTTTAGCTTTGCTTTTTTAGCGGAATTTTTTATATTTCTACCTAAAGTTTGAGGCATAACATGATGTCTTCTCCTTTCTTTACTTCTTGGGTCTGTTGAAATATTTTTCATAGGAAATAAATATTGCCATTTAATATCATATTTTGAATTTGGGTTTTTTTTACCTAGTGCGTATGGTATATACACACATCCATATCCATCTTTTAAATCTTGTTCATGTAATAAACTTGTTACTTCAACTTTTTCTAGAAGTTTAGCTTTTAATTTTTGTGGCAGTGGAATTGTTCTATCTTTTAGTGATTTAGAATCCCAAATATAAATTTTATCAAATCCAAAATCAATATCTTTTATTCTAAGATTTAAAACCTCACTCATGCGAAGTCCACAACCATACATAAGATACACAAGTAAACTATACTCAGCAGGTATAGATTGTAAAACAATAGTGACTTCATCTTTAGTTAACACTACAGGTATATGTTTTCTCTCTTGAGCTCTTAATGCTTGAATATCCCACTTACTCATATCTACACCTAATACTTCTTTATACAAAAACAGTATCGCACTGAAAGCTTGATTTTGCGTAGTTGGAGATACTTTGTCTTTTGTTGCTAGTTTTGTTAAATATGATTCTATTTCTGTTTTACCCATCTCTATAGGATGCTTTTTATGATGAAATAAAATATAATGTTTTATCCAATGCACATAAGTTCTCTCAGTAGAATAACTATAATGTTTAAACCTAATTTTGTCCCGAACCAAATCTAATAGTTTCTTCTTAACTTGCATTTTAATCCTTTACTTAAGCATCATTATAATTGTTATCTAAGATTTTGAACAAATAACAATCATTTAAGCCTATTATTTATCAATATGACGATTAACAATCATTTTATATTTAAGAATAATAGATTAAATTCACAAAAATCATTAAAAATATGTCAATTTGACATATTT
>WFPU01000163.1 GCA_015487435.1 Sulfurimonas sp. | reverse complement strand
GATAAAATTATAATGGGAAATGTGAATATGGATGAAAATATTGTAACACTCTTTGATGCTTTAAACATTGAGATAATACAACAAAATAAGGAGAAACAACAATGAAAAAAATCATACTAGTTTTAGGAGTGCTACTCTCAGTCAGCCTGTTTGCAGAAGAACCAATGCTCAAAGAGACACCTTTTGCAGAGGTTTTACAGCAGGTGGGAAAACATAAAGTGACTTTCATAGAAGTTGGTTCAGACAGTTGTCATAGTTGCCAGGTTATGGGAAGAAAGCTTTATAAGATCAAACAACAGCATCCTGAGTATCCTATCTACTTTGTGAATGTACATAAGGAGAGAGAAGCTGCGTACAGACTTCGAGTGCAGATGATTCCAACACAGATAGTTGTGAATAATAAAGGGTATGAAGTATACAGACATGTCGGTATTTTATCTCAGGAAGAGATTTTAAATATTTTTAAGAAAAATTAAGAATAGTAAATGTATAATTAACTAGTTAGTCAATTATACATCAGGAGAAAATTATGAGTGAACATCATCATCACGATGTAAGTGGTAAAAATCTTTTTATCACGATCGTTTTAAATATAATCATTACACTTTCACAGATCGTGGGAGGAATACTCTCAGGGTCTTTGGCACTCCTGAGTGATGCTATGCATAACTTTAGCGATGTACTGGCGCTTTTTATCGCCTACTTTGCGAACCGTCTTGCAGCGCGTCCAAATAATGAATCAAAAACATTTGGTTACAAACGCGCTGAGATTTTAGCGGCACTTTTTAACGCTTCCGTACTTATCGGAATTGCAATTTTTTTAATTGTCGAAGCGTTTCATAAGTTCTATCATCCAGAACCAATCAACTCTCTTTGGGTAATCGGGCTTGGAACGCTGAGCATTGTACTCAATGCTGCAAGTGTGTTACTTGTAAAAGATGATGCTCATGATAATATGAACATAAAAGCCGCATATCTGCATCTGCTCACGGATGTGATGACGAGTGTGGCAGTTGTCGGCGGTGGAGTATTGATGTACTACTTCGGCATATTTTGGGTCGATCCACTTATCTCTGCGCTTATTGCATTTTATTTGATCTGGGCATCATTTGGACTTGTTAAAGAAAGCAGTGCAATACTTATGCAGTTTACACCCTCCGGCATCAATGTAGAGGAAATCGTACACTCCATTGAAGAGGAAAAAGAGATTAAAAATGCACATCATATTCATATCTGGAAGCTCGATGACAACCATATTCATCTTGAAGCACATTTAGATTTTAAAAAAGATGTGACGCTTTCTGTATCCAACATCGTTATAGACAAACTAGAGAAAAAACTGCATGATGCTTTTGAGATAGAACACACAACATTTCAATGTGAGTATGCTAGAGATGATAACAAAGAAGTAATTGCATAAAAATTCCATTTAAAAAGGGGAAAATGGAAGATGAAAAAGGGGCTATTTTTCAGTGCATTGTGTTTGGCTCTCTCTTTAGAAGCAGATAATGTATCTTTTACATTTTATAATGATTTCTTTGGAGGTAAAGATGGGCATTTTACCAATGGTGCTACCTTAAAGTGGCTTGAAACCACTCAAGAAAAAGATAACGGTTATACAAATATGCTACTCTCATTAGCGCAAAATATCTTTCTGCCTCTTGATAACTCTAAGCGTCACAATGCAGGTCTAAGCCTTGGACAAATCATCATCACACCTAACAACACACAGCTTGCAACTGCACAATATAATGACCTGCCATATGCAGGGCATCTCTCCTTATCAAGTTTTTTATTTGAATGGGACAAAGAAAATTTTAATGAGTACAGTATAGAAGCTGGAATTATGGGGAAATATTCCGGTGCCGAATTTGTCCAAAAAACATTTCATAAAATGATAGGAAGCGAGCAGCCTCAAGGCTGGGATACTCAACTTGGCACTCGCTTTACACTTAATCTTTTACTACAACATGGTATGAAATCATGGCAGGGAAAAGTGGGTGCTAATTTAGAATCTGACTGGTTCAACCATTATGGTGTCACACTTGGAAACTTTAATGTCTCTGCTTTTGGAGGCAGTGTGATCCGAATCGGGCATAATTATGTGCAAAATTTTAATGCACACTATCCTGATCTTAAAGGAGAAGCAAATCTACTTGGCGGCGCACAACAACATGGATTTGGCTGGTCCACAAGTGCGGGGTTAGAAACAAAACTGTTGGCATATTCCGCCATACTCGATAGAGCGGCAAACAATGGCTATGCAGTGCATAAAAACATTTTTCATGCATTAGTTCATATCTCTGGAAGTCTCTATTATGACCAACATAAATTCGGACTCTTCTATGAGTTTCCAACACCGTATACAAAAGAGGAGCATACCATAAAAGTAATTGGTGGGTTTGAATATAGTTATAGATTTTAAATTATATTTAAT
>WFPU01000162.1 GCA_015487435.1 Sulfurimonas sp. | reverse complement strand
ATACCTAAGAGATGATTTTGATACTCATAAAATTTCATTTGTTCAAAATATAGATAAAAGTATAAAACTATCAACATACAATAATGAGCTCATACAAAGCTTAATGAATATCTTTAAAAATTCATTAGATGCACATATTAAATCAAATAATAATAATAATAATAATAATAATAATAATAAAAAGATAGCTGTAAAAATATCAATTGATACTAGATTTATTTATTTTACTATTATAGATAATGCTGGTGGAATTGATAAAGAAACAATGAAAAAAATATTTGAACCTTATTTCTCTACAAAATCTAAAAATGGAGCTGGTCTTGGATTATATATGTGCAAAGTGATAATTGAAGAGCATCTATGTGGAACCATAGATATAAGCAGTAAAAAAGATAAAACAAAAATTTTAATCAAGCTACCATTGAATATGTAATGTTAAGTAAAATTATTTTATTGTAAATAATATGATATAATTTTTTACTATAAATAAAAGGTTACTCATGTCTAAAAATACAGTTACAGTTATAGATAATCGCAATGGAAATAGTTATGAATTTAATATTTTAGATGCAAGTATAGGTCCATCTGTTGTAGATATCTCAACATTTTATAAAAATACCGGAATGTTCACTTATGATGAGGGTTATACATCAACAGCATCATGTAAATCTGATATAACATATATTGATGGGGAGACAGGAAAACTTATGTATAGAGGTTATGATATCTCTTACATGGCAAATAAAAAAACATTTTTAGACACTGCTTTTTTACTTTTAAATGGTGATTTGCCAACTCAAGAAGAGTTAGATAATTTTACTTTAGAGATGAAAAAACGATCATTTGTTCACGAAGCTGTAAAAAAACTTTTCGATGCCTTTCCTGATCGTGCACATCCAATGGCAATTTTATCAGCTGGAGTATCGGCATTAGCAACACTTTATTTTAAACATTTAGATATAAATACATCTGAAGAGTTTAGAGAGATGTCAAATAGGATAGTTGCAAAAATTCCTACATTAGCCGCATTTTCTTATCGTTACTCAAAAGGTTTACCAATCATCTATCCAGACTTAAACAGAGGTTTTACAGAAAACTTTTTATATATGATGCGTGCATATCCTCACCAACATATAGAACTAAGAGATGTAGAGATAAAAGCCCTTGATACTATATTTACTCTACATGCTGATCATGAACAAAATGCTTCAACTACTGCTGTAAGAAATTTAGCTTCAACTATGGCTCATCCTTATGCAGCTATAAGTGCTGGAATTGGTGCACTTTGGGGTAAAAGTCATGGGGGAGCAAATGAAAGCGTTATCCGCCAGTTGGAGATGATTGGAAGTGTTGATAAAGTTGATGAATATATAGCTCGTGCTAAAGATAAAAATGACCCATTTAGATTAATGGGTTTTGGACATCGGGTATATAAAAATTTCGACCCTCGTGCCACTATATTAAAGGATATAAGAGATGATTTAATGGGTGAGCTTAATATTAGTGGTAAACTCATAGAAGTAGCAAATAAGATAGAGCATATTGCTTTAAATGATGAATACTTTGTTAGTCGTGGACTTTATCCTAATATTGATTTTTACTCTGGTTTAATTCTTCAAGCACTAAAAATACCAAAAGAGATGTTTGCTGTTATATTTGTTATAGGTAGGACTCCAGGTTGGATAGCACAATGGAATGAATTACAACAACAAAAAAACATTAAAATAGCTCGTCCTAGACAATTATATAATGGACCAACTGAGCGAACACCAAAGTAAAATTATTTATTTTTTAATTTAACTCTTTGTGAATGTGTAATCGCTACAGCCATAGCATCTGTAATATCTAGTGGTTTTATCTCTTTTTTAATATTTAAAAGTCTCTTTACTATAAATGCCACTTGCTTTTTTGTAGCTTTACCGTTCCCTGTCAATGCTTGTTTAACTTGTAAAGCTGTATATTCATTAAATTGACCAAACTGTTGGAGGACTGTTAGCATAATTGCACCACGAAACTGTGCCAACTTTATAGTTGTTTTTGGATTATGCGCATAAAATATATCTTCTATTGCTACTTCATTAATAGTATAATTATTAAATATCCCCTCAAAAGCTTCAACCATTTGAGGAATTTGATGTTGTAGTTCATCTGCTTTTATTTTTATAAGTCCAGCTTCAACTAATGAAATATTTCCTTTTTCAAGCTTTATAAGTGCATATCCCATATTTCTAGTTCCAGGATCTATTCCAAGTATTATCATAAGTTGATTATATATAAATTTTATAAAAATAACTTTATTCACTTATTCACATTTTAATTATACACATGAGAAACATAAAAAAATAATAACCTTTTATTATTTTTAGCTTCACAATCATAGATGTTATTAGATAGTGACCATTGAATACTTAACAATACTTTATGCAAAATTGAGTTATTATTCACATATCAAATAAAGGGAATATGTGAATATAGGTCAAGAGATATTATTACAACTAAAAGATGAGATAACTGAAGTTGAATATAACCGTTATGTAAAACAACTTACTTACGATGCTAAAAAATCAACAAGTGATATAGCTATATTTTATGTTCCAAATGCACTTATAAGTAATTGGATAAAAAATAAATTTACTTCAAAACTTGAACATCTGTTTGAGCTTAAAACATCAAATAAAGTTATTGTAAATATTGGTTTAAAAAATTCTTTTAATAAAACAAAAATAAAAACTCAAGAGATTAAAAAAACAACTACACACTCACTTTTAAATCCATCGCATACTTTTAATAATTTTATGATTGGTGGATCAAACCAATTTGCTTATGCTGCTGTAAAAAGTGTTAGTGAAAAACCAGGAGAAACATATAATCCACTTTTTATTTATGGTGGAGTTGGACTTGGAAAAACTCACCTTATGCAAGCAGCTGGTAATGTCTTACAAAATCAAGGTAAAAATGTAATATACACAACTAGTGAGCAATTTTTAAATGATTTTTTAAGACATGTTAGAAATCAAACTATGGAAAAATTTAAAGAAAAATATCGTGAATGTGATGCTCTTTTAATTGATGATATTCAATTTTTAAGCAATAAAGAAACTATTCAAGAGGAATTTTTTCACACTTTTGAAGCTTTAAAAACTACAGGTAAACAAATTATTTTAACTGCTGATAAACATCCTAAAAAAATTGGTGGCTTAGAAAAAAGACTTCAAAGTAGGTTTGAACATGGATTAGTCGCAGATATTCAACCACCTGAACTTGAAACTAAAATAGCAATTATTGAAAATAAATGTAAAATAAACAAAGTAAATCTTTCAAAAGATATTATCAACTATATAGCTACAGTTATTGAAAGTAACGTTCGTGAAATTGAGGGTATATTATCTAAACTTCATGCCTATTCTCAATTAATTCATGTAGATATAGATTTAGAATTTACTAAAAATGTATTAAAAGACCAAATTCAAGAAAATCGTGCAAATCTTACACTTAATAATATTACAAAATTTGTTGCAAAAGATCTAAATATAAAACCAAGTGAAATTAGATCAAAAGGAAGAAGTAAAAATATTGTTTATGTAAGAAGAATATGTATATATCTATGCCGAGAACTTACTCAAAATACTATGCCTCAACTTGCTCAATATTTTGGAATGAAAGATCATACTGCGATAAGTCATACCCTTAAAAAGATAAATTCTCTTATAAAAAATGATGAAGACTTTAAAGTTAAAATAGAAGAATTAACAAATAAAATTAAGTCAAATAGTTAAAATTGTAAAAAAAGTAAAAAAAAGATATAATCCACTATGTGAACTAATGTGAATGAAACTATAATGGTTCATCACATCTAAAATGTTCTTAAATTAGGGGTAAAATGATGATATTCACATATTCACTACCACCTACTACT
>WFPU01000161.1 GCA_015487435.1 Sulfurimonas sp. | reverse complement strand
ATCGAAAGGCAAATACTTTTTCCAACATATCACAATCTGTGACTTCTAAAAATGTAAAATTCAAATTATCTCTTTTTATTGGTATATGATTTATTATGACGAGATATTTCGTTTTAGAGTATAAAAAGTATAAAAAAGTTAAGAATTTTGTATTAAATGTAACTTTATTAAACTTATTAGATAAATATTTTTATAATTATTTAATAGTGTTTGAATAAAACTAATATAAACGTGATGTGATAACCTATATATTTTGTAATAAATTAGTCATAAATCTAACACCAGCACCAGTACCACCATACACATTACAATCCCAATTAGACTCAGTATAAGCTGATCCAGCTATATCAAAATGTAGCCATTTATCTTTGTTTTGATCTTTAATAAAACTATCTAAAAATAATCCAGCAGTGATTGCTCCACCATATGGTTTTGAAGATACATTTGAGATATCTGCTATGTCACTTTTTAGAAGTTTTTTAAGATGTTTGTTAAATGGTAGTGAACCTGTGAGTTCACCTGATTTATCTGCACTTTTTTTAACTAGATGTTTTAGTTTAGCAGAGTGACCCATTACACCAGTTGTATACTGTCCAAGAGCTACCATACATGCACCAGTAAGTGTTGCAAAGTCAAAGATATAATCAGCATCTACATTATCTTGAGCATAAGTTAAAACATCAGCTAAAACTAAACGACCCTCAGCATCAGTATTTCTAATCTCAATCGTTTTACCACTTCTAGATACTAAAACATCATCAGGTTTATAAGCATCCCCACCAATCATATTCTCAACCGCACCAACAAAAGCATGAACTTCTATATCTAGCTTCAATTCACTAATAGCTTTCATAATTCCAAGGACTGCACATCCACCAGCCTTATCCATCTTCATAGTAACCATAGATGTAGCAGGCTTTAGACTTAATCCACCACTATCATAAGTTAGTCCTTTTCCAACTAAGGTTATAACTTTTTTAGGGTTTGTACTTTTATATGTTAAATGAATTAATTTACTATCATGAATAGATGCACGACCAACTGAAAGCATCGCTTGCATTTTTTCTTTTTTTAATTCATCTTCACCAAGAATTTTGCATTTTAGGTTATTTTCTTTTGCTAATTTTTTTGCTAGTTTTGCAAATGACGGTGGGTTTAAATCATGTGGAATAGTGTTTACAATATCACGAGTAAAACATGTAGCTTCAGCAACTATCATAGCTTGTGAAAAAGCATCTGTAAATCTATTTATATCTTCACATACTAAGTAAATATCTTGGAGTTTAATCTCTTTAGCATCAGATTTATAGTTATTAAACTCATATCCACCAAGAACTAATCCCTCAATAATTGCTTTGATGTTTTTTTTATCTATATTGATAGATGCAGATTCATAATTAGATGATTTCAATTCTTTTATAGCAACACTTATAACACTTCTTATATTGTCGCTGTCGTTATTTTCTATACCACATGCTAGAATTTTTGTTTCATGTAAAAAACAGATAGAATCTTGTTCTGCTTTGAATCCTGCTTGATTTAAAGTCTTAGTATTAGGATGTTTTGATAAATTTTTTGAAGTAAAAAACTCTATTGAAATATCTGCTTTTATGTTAGAAACACTTTTGTTATATAGTTGAATGTTCATATTAAGTCCGTAATTATATATTTTTATAATGTTATGATAGCAAAACTTTTATTATTTATTTAAAAAGTAGATCCTAAATCAGGTTTAGGGTGACAATAGTTCCGTCATTCTGGACTTGATCCAGAATCTATTAGCTAATTAATCAGAGAGCTCTATTATGATAACTTATTTTTTATTTAAAATTTCAATTCTTAGTGAGATTGGTATTAGTAGCAAAAAAATAATGTATAAAATAGTTCTTTTTTGATATAATAATATTGATAATATTTAAAAGGTCTTTTATGAAGTGTGAATTTCCATCAGTTAACTCAAACAATAAAGAGATATTGGAGATTTTAGATAGTGTAAAAGTTATAGCTATACTTGGTCTTTCACCAGATGAGACAAAACCTAGCAATAAGGTTGCAAAATTTTTGCAGGCTAGGGGGTATAAAATAGTCCCTGTATATCCAAAAGAAGAGATTATACTTGGTGAAAAGGTTTATCGTTCACTCTTAGAAATTCCTTTTGAGATAGATATGGTAGATATATTTCGTAAACCAAATGTTTTTGATTCTATAGTAGATGCCTGTATAAAGCGTGGAGATGTTAAAGTATTTTGGGGACAACTAGAGTTAGTAAATAACATGGCCGCACAAAAAGCTAAAGATGCAGGGATGAAAGTTGTTCAAAACCATTGTCCAAAAATAGAATTAGAAAATAGGTAGGATTATAATTGCTAGATTTAAATAAAATACAAGAAGCTTCAAAAAGAATTAAAGATGTAGTGATAAATACTCCTTTTTCTTATGCGCAACAGTTAAGTACATTATGTGATATTGAAGTTTATTTAAAAAAAGAAAATTTTCAAGTTACAGGTGCTTTTAAAATTCGTGGAGCTTATAATAAAATATCTACATTAACTAAAGAACAATTAGATTGTGGTGTTATAGCAGCTAGTGCAGGAAATCATGCACAAGGTGTAGCACTTTCAGCTTCAAGATTTGGTATTCGTGCTGTTATTGTTATGCCTGAATCAACTCCATTAACAAAAGTTGATGGAGTTAAGCATTATGGTGCTGAAGTTATTTTAAAAGGCTTAAACTATGATGAAGCGTATGAATATGCACTTGAATTTGGTAAAAAAAATTCTTTAACATTTATACACCCTTTTGAAGATGAAGAGGTTATAGCTGGACAAGGTACGTTAGCTATTGATATGTTAAACGAAATAGATAATTTAGATGCCATTGTTATCCCAGTTGGTGGCGGTGGCTTAATCTCTGGAATGGCTGTTGCAATAAAACAATTAAGCCCAAACACTAAAATTATTGGAGTTGGAGCTAGCGGTGCTCCAGCATTAAAAAATTCTTTTGATTTAGGGGAGGCTGTTGATTCTAAAAGTGTTAAAACTATAGCTGATGGAATTGCTGTTCGTGATAGCTCTAAAATTACATTAGCTCATATGCTTGGTAGTGTTGATGAGTTTATAAGCGTTGATGATGAAGAGATAGCTAGTGCTATTTTATTTTTACTTGAGAAACAAAAACTTGTTGTTGAGGGTGCTGGTGCAGTTGGAGTAGCTGCTGCTTTACATGATAAATTAACACACTTAAAGGGTAAAAAAGTTGCCATTGTTTTAAGTGGTGGAAATATGGATGTTACACTTTTAAACGTAATTATTGAAAAAGGTTTACTAAAATCTGGGCGTAAAATGAAATTAACAGTTACTTTGGTGGATAAACCAGGTTCTTTAAAACGATTTACAGAGATTTTAGAAGATTTAAATGCAAATATAGTCCATATAGCTTACGACAGAACATCAATTTCTCTTGATTATGGTGATGCAAATGTAACCGTGCATATGGAAACTAAAGGGGAAGAACATCAATCAGAGATAAAATATATTTTAAAAAATGAGGGATATCTACGAGATTAGTGATACATGAAACCATTAAAAATAAAAAAATTTTCTAAACCTATAATTTATAGTAAATATTTAAACAATGAAACACTGTTAGTGGTAGATAAAGATACAACAGTGCGATATTTAGATATAAATACTTTTGATACATTGAGTGGCTTTAAACTAAATGTTAAACATACTTGGTATAAAAACAGTGTAGTTTCTTTTAGTCACGATGGATCATTTTTTGCACTTCAAAGTGCTAATTGTAACTACTCTCAAGTATATAATACAAAATTAACAAAAGCTATTGCTAAAATAGATAGACACAATGGAGAGGTCTCTTGTGTTGCAGTAGATCCAAAAGGTAAGTATTTTTTTTCATGTGGAGAGGATGGAAAAACTTTTGTAGTGGATATAAAAAGTGCAAAGTTAAGTTTTACACTACCTGCACATATAGATGAAATTAATGATATTGTATTTAATGATAATGCCCAATATGTTGCCACAGCTAGTTATGATAAAAAAATATCTATATTTAATCTTTTAATTATGGCTCCACATGCAAAATTAATATCTCACACTGCCCCTGTTACAAAATTAAAATTTTTATCAGATCATAGACTTTTTAGTATTGATAAATCAAATAGTGCTATTATTTGGGATTTGCATACCAATAAAGTTATTAGAAGGTTAAGTGGGGTACATGATGATGTACTCAAAGTTACATCAAGTGAAAACTTTTTATTTTTAGCGACAGTTCTAGGGTATATAATTGTATATGAACTTGAAGATTATGAACAAATCTCAAGAAAATTTTTAGATATGAATTCTGCTGTTACAATGCTTGAATTTAATGAAAAAACAAATGAATTGTTAGTAGCTACAGAAAGTGGAATATTTGCTTCGTATAATATATATGAAGGTAAAGAACAATTAGAAAAGTTGCTTACTGAAAACAGATATGATGAGATGGACAGATATGTAGAAAATAATCCATTTTTAAGATATTCAAAACCTTATATTTTAATGTTAAATATTTGGGATAAAACGGTTAAAAAAGTAACACAACTACTTCAACATGCCAAAGATGATGAGGTGGAAGCAACTTTTAAAGATTTTAAAAATATCCCATCTAAAAACACAATTATGAAAAAAATGCTTCAAGAGTATGCTGAGTTTGATAAGTTTGTGCAAATGGTAAAAAATGGAAAAATATCTTTAGCATACTCTATAGCAAATAAACATCCTTCATATAAAAGCTCTAAAGTGTTTAAAGTTCTTGAATCAAGGTGGAGAAAGCTATTTTCACAAGCCCAAAAACTTTTATTAGAACCAAAAGGAAAAGAAAAAGCTATTGAGTTGTTAGCTCAATATCGTGGTATTAGTGAAAAAACAAAACATATTCAAGAGATGTTTGCAAAAAATGAAATTTACAACAGATTTAAAAATGCTATAGCTCAAAAAAATTTTAAATTAGTTTTTGAATTAGTAAAAGTAAATAAGTTTTTAAAAGAGTTTCCAGAGTATATCTCTATTCTTACATTTGGAGATAATTTATTTATAAAAGCAAGCAAATGTATCGATGATGGGGATGTCCACACAGCGAGTAAATTACTTCGTGTTTTACAAGATTTTCCAGAATTTGAAGTTGAAGCTAAAAAAATGATAATAGATATTGAAAATCAAGGTAGGTTTTTAAAAGCTATTGGTGATGAAGATTTAGAAACTTCATATAATCTTTTAGATAATTCAATCGTAATCTCCAAAACACCAGATGGTATTCACCTCAATAAATTATGGAACAATGATTTGGAAAAAGCTAAAATTTACGCAGCTCAAGGAGATATCATAGTTATAGATGATGTTTTGAAAAAATATAAAAAAATAAGCTCTAAAAATATGGCACTAGCTACTATTTACTCATGGGCATATAATATACAAATTGAAAATGCTATAAAAGATAATAAAGCTAAAGAAACAATTGAAAAAGCTATAAAAAATTATGTAATATTTTTTGGTTTAGAAGATCATATAAGCTCAACGTTTGAAATATTTAAAGATAAATATAAAGATACTAAACTTAACCTAGAATCATTAAAAAAAGGTAAAAAAGAGTTATGGCGACCGTCAATGAGGGTAGTAAATATCTTAGAGTAACATTTATTTTTTAACTTATTAACCATTTTAACTTCAAATAAATACAAAAAAGATATAATAAGCAAATTTTTACTAGAGGAGACTTTTCATGCAAATTAATGGCGCTCAAATGGTTATAGAAGCTTTAATCGCAGAAGGTGTAGACACAGTGTTTGGCTACCCAGGTGGAGCAATCATGAATGTCTATGATGAAATCTATAAACAAAAAGATTTTCAACATATTTTAGCTCGTCACGAACAAGCAGCTGTTCACGCAGCTGAGGGTTATGCAAAAGCAAGTGGAAAAGTTGGTGTAGCAATGATTACATCTGGACCTGGTTTTACAAATGCTGTAACAGGTTTAGCAGATGCATATATGGATTCTATCCCTTTAGTTGTAATATCTGGACAAGTTCCAATGAGTCTTATTGGTACTGATGCATTTCAAGAGATTGATGCAGTTGGAATAAGTCGTTCATGTACAAAACATAACTATTTGGTTACAAAAGCTGCTGATTTACCAAGAGTTTTAAAAGAAGCATTTCACATTGCAGCAACTGGTCGTCCAGGTCCTGTTCATGTTGATATCCCAAAAGATGTTACAGCGGAGATTGCAGAGTTTGACTATTCAATTGAATTAGAATTAGAAACTTACAAGCCTCACACAAAAGGCAACCCTCGCCAAATCAAAAAAGCTATGGAAGCTATAGCAAATGCTAAGCGCCCACTTTTTTACCTTGGTGGTGGTATTATAAATGCAAATGCAGCTTATGAAGTTAGAGATTTAGTTAAAAAAACAGGGATCCCTGCAGTTGAGACTTTTATGGCTAGGGGTGTTTTATCTCACGATGATAATTTACTTATCTCTATGCTTGGTATGCACGGATCATACGCTGCAAATATGGCTATGAGTGAAACAGATTTAGTTATTGGTTTGGGTGCTAGATTTGATGATCGTGTAACTGGTAAATTATCAGAATTTGCTAAAAATGCAGGTGTAATCCATGTAGATATTGATCCAGCATCTATCTCTAAATTAGTTAATGCAGATTATCCAATTGTTGGTGATGTTAAAAATGTTGTTACGGAGATGTTAGAGCAATCTATTGGTATTGATCCTAAAAAGTATGCGCCATGGAGAGAAACAATTGAAAAATTTGAAGAGTTACATCCATTAGTATATCATGAAGATACTGATAGACTTAAGCCTCAGTGGGTTATAGAGCGTGTTGGCGAGTTACTCGGAGATGATGCAAATATATCTACAGATGTTGGTCAACATCAAATGTGGACAGCTCAATTTTACCCATTTAGCAGACCTCGTCAATTTATGAGTTCTGGTGGACTTGGAACGATGGGATATGGTTTTCCTGCTGCTATCGGTGTTAAAGCAGCAAGCCCCCAAAAAACAAGTATTAACTTTACTGGAGATGGTTCAATCTTAATGAATTGTCAAGAATTGATGACAGCAGTTGAGAAAAAATTACCAGTAATAAATATTATTCTAAACAATAATTTTCTTGGTATGGTTCGTCAATGGCAAACGCTATTTTATGATAAAAGACATAGTGAAACAGACCTATCTGTTCAACCAGATTTTGTAAAACTAGCAGAAGCTTTTGGTGGGATAGGATATAGAGTTAAGACAAAAGAAGAGTTTGATATAGCCCTTAAAGATGCTATTGATAAAAACATAGTTGCTTTTATTGAGGTAATTGTTGAAAGAATGGAAAATGTTATGCCAATGGTTCCAGCAGGTGGAAGTCTGTTCAACATGATGTTATTACAAAAGAAGGAGAAATAATGGCTGAAAGTAACGAAAGAAGAGTAGTTTCAGTTATCGTTGTAAATGAGGCAAGTGTTTTATCCCGCATTACAGACCTTTTCTCTGGTCGTGGATATAACATTACATCATTAACAGTGGCACCAGTTCCAAACTCTAATTATTCAAGATTAACTATTGTTACATCAGGGTCAGTTCGTGTGATTGAGCAGATTACAAAACAACTTCATAAGCTTATCCCAGTTTTAAGAGTTTATGAGCATGCTGATTTAGTAGAAAAAGAGATGGCTTTAGTTAAGTTTCCTGCAACTGAAAATATTACAGATATAAATACACTTTGTGAAGCTTATAATGGAAAAATTGTAAATGCTGGTATAAATGTAATTATTGCGATGGTTGCAGATGAACCAAAAAGAGTTGATAATTTTTTAAGTATTATACAGAGATATAATCCAAAAGAGATTGTAAGAAGTGGTGCTGTAGCACTAGAGCGTTGATACTGTAAAATCTTTTTCGGCTACACATTTGCAAATATGCGCTCGTCAAAGAGATTTTCAGCATAGAAGGAAACCTTATGAAATTAAAAGAGATAGCTAATATAGTTGGAGCTGAGTTTAGTGGGGATGACATAGAGATAGTATCTATGAATACACTTAATGATGCTTCAAGTGATGAGCTTTCTTTTATATCAAACGCTAAGTACATAAAAGATATAGCTACTTCAGATGCTGGAGTAATTATTGTAGATGATAATACTAAAAAATATGTACCTTCCTCTTCAGTAGCGCTTGTTGTTGAAAATCCATACATCTCTATGGCAATACTCTCAAAACATTTTGCACCACCTATTGAAGACAATTCACAAGATGATGCAAAAATAGGTGAGGGTAGTAAAGTATCTTCAAAAGCTGAAATAGCAAATGGTGCTATTATTGGTAAAAACTGTACTATTCTCGCTGGTGTTTATATTGGATCTAATTCTGTAATTGGTGATAACACTATACTTTATCCAAATGTAGTTGTATATAGAGATTGTAAAATTGGAAATGAGTGTATAATTCATGCAAATACAACTATTGGAAGTGATGGATTTGGTTTTGCAACATCAAAAATGGGTGAACATACAAAAATATATCAAAATGGAAATGTAATTATTGAAGATGATGTAGAGATTGGAAGTTCAACTACAATAGATAGGGCTGTTTTTGGTAGCACTATTATAAAAAAAGGTGTCCGCTTAGATAATCTTGTTCAAGTTGGACATAATTGTGAAATTGGTGAGTATTCAGTGATGGTAGCTCAATCTGGAACAGCAGGGTCTACTAAACTTGGACGGAATGTTGTAATGGGTGGACAATCTGCTACTGCTGGACACTTAGAGATAGCACCATTTAATACTTTTGCTGCTAGAAGTGGAATAACTAAATCAATAAAAGAAACTAACCAAACTTTTGCAGGATTTCCACTAATGCAACATAGAAAATGGTTAAAGCTTCAAAGTAAAATTGCAAAATTATTAAAAACTTAAGCTTTTAATTCTTTTACAAACTCTTCAATTCTTTTTATACCTGTTCGAATACTTTTTATATCAGTTGCAAAACTAAATCTGAAATAACCCTCACTTCCAAAACCAATACCTGGAACTACAGCTACCTCTTTTTGAGCTAATAAATCTTTAGCAAATTTAAGAGAATCGTTACTAATCTCTTTAATATTTACAAATAGATAAAAAGCACCATCAGGTTTTAAAACACTAAGTCCATCTATAGCATTGAAAAGTTCAACTGCCTCATCACGCCTAACTTTGAATTGAACACGCATCATCTCTATATCTGCATCAGCTGAACCATCAAGACCAGGAATTGCAGCACGCTGAGTGATAGAATTGATATTTGATGTACTTTGACTTTGAAGTTTTTTAGTCGCTTTTATTAATTCACTATCATAAGCTGCCATATAACCAAACCTCCAACCTGTCATTGCTACTGATTTTGAAAGTCCGTTGATTGTTACAGTTCTTTTAAACATATCATCACTAACTGCAGCAGCAGATGTAAATGTACCATCATAGATAAGTTTTTCATACATCTCATCACTAGCTACTATGATGTCAGTACCCTCAAGAACCTTTGCAATTGCAACTAGTTCCTCTTTTGAATAGATGGAGCCGGTAGGGTTTGAAGGTGTTGTTAAAACCAACATCTTAGTCTTTGGTGTGATTGCATCTTTTAATTGCTCTGGAGTAATTTTAAAGGCACTATAATCATGAGTCTCTATCTCAACAACAGTACCACCGCAGTACTTTACTAGCTCTGGGTATGTAACCCAGTATGGGGAGGGGATGATAACCTCATCGCCTTTATCAATTGTTGCTGAAAATAGGTTAAATAAAGAGTGTTTAGCACCATTATTTACAATAATTTGATTTGGAGCATATATTAAACCATTATCACGCTTAAGTTTATCTGCTACAGCTTTTTTTAGTTCAGGAATTCCATCAACAGCAGTATATTTGGTAAAGTCTTCATTTATAGCTTTAATTGCCGCATCTTTAATAACTTGTGGAGTGCCAAAATCAGGTTCCCCTGCTGAAAAACTAAGGATATCTTTTCCCTCTGCTTTTAACTCTTGCGCTAGTGTAGTAATAGCAATTGTAATTGATTCAGATAGTGTGTTAATGCGGTTTGTTAGCATTTAAAATCTCCAATAAAATATTGATGATATTATACTAAAAAATAGTTATATATTGAATTAGTTTTTCATCGCTTTAATGAAAGATTCATAAATATGCTCTAATTCAATATCTTGTTCTAATATTTCTTTATTATCTTCACGAAGAATATGTTCTAATATAGCTACCCTTTTTAGCAGATATTCAAACATCTCTTTGTTGATATCTGGAAGCATATTATGCATTAAAGGGTCTTTACAACGACCTTTTTCAATAACATGAGCTGGAATACCAATAGCTGTTGCATTGTCTGGAACTTCTTTTACAACAACAGAATTAGCACCAATTTTTGCAAATTCACCAATCTCTATATTTCCTAAAATTTTTGATCCAGCCCCTAATACAGCACCTTTTTTAATAGTTGGATGTCTTTTACCATGAGTTAATGATACTCCACCAAGTGTAACTCCTTGATAGATGAGTACATCATCTTCAATAATTGTAGTCTCGCCAATTACAACACCAATACCATGATCAATAAAAACTCTTCTACCGATTATTGCTGCTGGATGGATTTCTATGTTTGTAAATACTTGAGAGAAGCCAGACAAAGCTCTAGCTATTCTTTTAAAGTTTGAAATATAAAGAAAATGTGAAATTCTATACCATACAATAGCCCAAACTCCACGATAATTAAATAAAAAATCTATCCATGAGTTTAAAGCGGGGTCATTTTTATACGCGTTTGAAAAATCTTCTTTTATCTTTTTAAACAAGCTCAAATATCAACCTTAGTTTGTTGTTCTTAAGTAACTATTTTGTTCTAAATATACTTTTAGTTTTGCAAGTGTATCAGTTTTTTCTTGTTTTTGGATAAAATCACTATTTAAAATATCTGTTTTAAGCTTATTTAAAATTTTATTTTTGTCATATCCCATGTCATTTAATATATTTAGTATGCTTTTTGATTCAACTATATTTTTAACGATATATCCATTTTCATTAATATCAATTGTATATTCATTAGGTCTTGAAAATAGGTTGTGATTCATTCCAAGTGTCTCTTGATATGCTCCAATATTGAAAAAGCCTAAAAAGTATTCATCTTTTTTTAAATCTACATCATGCAAGTAAAGTGGCTTAATTGGACTAAACCCTATCTCTCCATCACTATCGCATGTAATATCACACAATGAAGCTGCTCTTAGAGGTTTTTTATCTAGATTATTTAGTGGCATAACGGGAAAATTTTGTCCTATACCCCAATAATCTGGTAAGCTTTGAAATATTGAAAGATTAATCAAATATCTCTCTTGTAGTCTAGTTTGTAATTGCTCTAACTCTTTTGAGTTCTCATACCCGCAAAAATAGAGTACTTTTTTTATAATATTATGAACTAATATCTCAGCATTTGATCTATCTTGCAAATCTATATAACCTAAATCAAATAAAGTAAACAATGATTCTTGATGATCAAGAGCATCATGAAGATACTCAATAGAAGTTTTTTTATCTAATAGTTTATTTAATTCCAATAGTTCTTTGATTAAAGGTGGATTATTATCTTTTAAGTTCAAAAGTTTTTCATGGTAATCTTGAGAAAAAAGCTCTAATACAGGAACAATCAATACACCATGAGAAGCAGCAATAAATCTACCTGATTCGGTATATATATTTGGGTGCTGAACATTTTTTGTGTCCATTATTTCGCCAAGTAAAAACACAACAGAGCTCGAAAATTCTTCTATTGAATAGTTATGTGTGCATGCATGCGAATGTTGGTTATATTCAACTGCCAGCCCACCACCAATATTTATATTATTTAAAGAAGATGCACCCATTTTTTTAAGTTCGGCATAGATGTTTCCAGCTTCTCTTAATGCTTTTTTTAGTGGAGCTATGTCGTTCATTTGAGATCCAATATGAAAATGAATCATACTAAATTTATCCATAAAAGAATTATTTTTTAAAATTGAAATAGCCTCAATAATCTCTGTAGAAGTAAGTCCAAATTTAGAATCCATTCCACCACTTTTCGCCCATGAACCACTACCTATGCTATGCAATCTAACTCTAATTCCAATATGAGGAACTTTTAATTTTGTTTCATTTGCCACGTCGATAATTGTGTTTAATTCGTTTAACCCCTCTATAATTAGAGTAATATTATGACCACTGCTACAAGCAATAAAACCTAAAGTTATCATCTCTTTATCTTTAAAACCATTTACAGTTATTTTTGAGTTTGAGTTTGCATTACTCATCGCCAAAAGAAGTTCAGTTTTACTACCAGCTTCTAATCCATAAGAAAATTTTTTTCCTTGATTCACGATTGATTCAACAGCGTGTGGAAATTGATTTACTTTTAATGGAAATACAGCACCAAATGAGCCTTTGTAGTTGTTTTCATCTATAGCACTATTAAAATTTGAGTATAACCTTTGAATTTGTTTTTTTATTAGATGTGGGAACCTAAGAAGTAGTGGTCCTTTTATGCCAGATTCACGCACTTCTTTAGATATTTGAAGTAGTGATGGTTTACTTTTATAGTTAAGTTTAACTTCACCATTTTTGATGATGAAGTTCTTATCTGACCATATATTTATGCCGTAATTATTCATCTATACATGGAGTTTATGGTGAAAGTATTTATCAATATCAAAAAATACTTCACCATTATTATTTTTAAATGTAAGGTTTGATTTATTAAAATCATTGATATTTTTAACACCCATTACAGCTGAAACTACTTTCATCCCTTTAATTAAGTTGTTATGATAGTTTCCTATCTCTTTACCCTCTTTAACAACTAAATATGATGCCCTTTTTTTAACGTCCTGAGTCGCCATTCCAACAGGGCAGGTATGTGATCCAAATCCAGAACACATTTTAGCACGGATACAACCACCGCTCATCATAAAACCTCTTGCTATTCCTACAGCATCAGCCCCCATAGCTAAAGTAGTAATAGCATCATCTGGAGTCAATACCTTACCACTTGCGATGATGCTAATGTCATCTCTAATATTATATTTTTTAAGTAAAGTGTCAAGTATATATATAGAGTTATTTGTACTTAACCCCACTGATTCCATCAATTCTAATGGAGCTGTAGCACTACCACCTTCACCACTATCTACTGTTATAAAATCAGGAATATTTTTACCAGCAGACTTTCTTGCGGCCATCTCTCTTACCATATCTTCAACAGCCTTGGTATCAGATATAACTATTTTAAAACCAACAGGTTTTTTGGAAATATTTTGTAGTTTTTCCACAAACTCTAATAGATGCTCAGTTGTATCAGCATAAGGAAATCTATTTGGAGCAAATATATTTTCACCTTTTGGTACACCTCTATAATATGCAATATCAGCTGTAACTTTAGCAGCTGCTAGTTTTCCACCAGTTTGTTTTGCACCCTGAGCAATCTTAATCTCAGTCATTCTACAAAACTTCATAATTTTTTCATATCTAAATTCATCAAACTTTCCATTTTTATCACGAACACCATATAGACCTGAACTCATTTGAAAAATCATATTTGGAATATCTTCAGGTACAGTTTTTGGAAAAGCATCTAGTGGAGCTTTCCAATTAACACGAAATAATACATGTGTATTTGTATCATAGATATAAGTGTTTTGAGTTTCTTTATGTAGAAGGATTGTTCTGTACCATTTTAGGGCAATAGCTCTATTAAAAAAGAAACTACCTAATTTAAATATAAATTCTGCAAAAGCACTACTCTCTACTATCTCAAGGTAATCACAATCATCTAAGTTTGGTTTATGAGTAAAAAGATGGTTTGATGTCAGAGAACCTTCCCCAATATTTATAGTTAATTTAGTTTTTTCTCCAGCTATTGAAAATGCGCGAATAGCTTCAGGGGAGAGTGAACCATCACTCATAGCAGAGCGAATAATAGGGGTATGAGAGACAAAAGGAAACTCTCTATTTTTACCAAACACCACAGATGTGTCGTCACTAACTTCTTCATCGTTTAATACATTTGAAGAGTGTTTTAAAATAAATCTCGAACCAAAAAATGGTTGTGTTACAGAAAAAGATTTATAGTTTGGTTTATCTTTAGCTGCTGTATATACCCAATCAACTTTATCTTTAGAATCATAAAAAGTTTCTTCAGAAAAATATTGACGCATCGGCTCCCTTAGAGCTTCAAACAAATATCTAAAACGACCTATTACAGGATAATTTATCAATAATGCATGTTTTCTTTGAACATATTTATCATAAATAAATAGCATAAATATAATTAGAACACCTGCTAATATAAAAAACTCTATAAAATTTATAAATATTGACCATACTAACTGTAAAGTATCCATTAAAACTCCTCTTGTTTTATTATAATTTCTGTTTTATTTTGTAAATCTTTAATTATCATATTACCATCTTTCATCTCATTGCTACCAATAATGCAAAAATATTTTGCACATATTTTATCTGCAGCTTTTATATGGTTTTTAAAGTTTTTAGCTTTATAATCAATCGTTACTTTATCTGTTTTTCTCTTTTTATGAGCTAAACTCATTACCAAATCAACAGCTTCTTCATCCATAGCACCAATATAGTAACCATCCCTAGAAGTCTCAGGCATAACTATAAGCTCCATAAGTCTTTCAATACCAATTGCAAAACCAACAGCAGGAGTAGGGCGACCATCAAGAAATTCGACCAATTTGTCATAGCGCCCACCACCTGCAATTGCACTTTGACTTCCTATATTGTCACTCACAAACTCAAATGCAGTTTTTGAGTAGTAGTCTAGTCCACGAACTAGATTTGTATCTATCTCATACTCAATACCATTGTTTTGTAAAATCTTTTTAAGAGAGGAAAAATCATCATCACAACTATCACATAAATTATTTAGAAGTTTAGGAGCACCATCATAGATTGTTTGGCATTTATCATTTTTACAATCAAGTACACGAATAGGATTTGTATCTAATCTCCTTACACAATCTTCACAAATATCATCTTCGCACTCTTTTACAAATTTAACTAATTTATTGCGGTAATCAGGCATGCAGTTATTATCGCCAAGTGAGTTTAGTTGTAGTCTGTAACCAATGCCAAGCTCTTTTAATATGTCACTAACCATCATAATCATAGTAACATCTTCATAGACGCTATTAACACCAAAGCTCTCAACACCAAATTGATGAAACTGTCTTAGGCGACCTTTTTGTGGTCTTTCGTAACGAAACATTGAACCATGATAAAAAAACCTATGTGCTCCACCAGCTTTATCAAGTTTTTTTTGAATAAAAGCACGAACAACACCAGCAGTTCCCTCTGGACGTAGACAAACATCATTTTGACCTTTATCAATAAATTGATACATCTCCTTACCAACAATATCACTAGATTCACCGACAGAGCGTTTAAATAGAGCTGTTTCTTCTAAAAGTGGTGTTTCAATAAAATGGAAACCATATCTTTGTGCTACTTTTGTAGCAGTATTTATGAAGTAAGTGAATCTTTTATAATCTTCACTTAAAATATCGTTCATCCCCCTTAATGATTTAATCATTAATTTCCTTTTGTAGCTCAAAGTTATTTTTTTTGTAAGGATACCATTTTTTATCTGTACCTATCTTTATTACTGAATCAATTTTTATAAAACTACCCCAATCCACTAAAAAGCCACATATACAAAAAAGAATGATATTTGAAAATTAAAATAAAAAATTGTATTCAAGATTATTATTTATTAAGTGGTACCGATGAGCGGATTTGAACCGCTAAGCCGTGAGGCGGGTGATTTTGAATCACCTATGTATACCATTCCATCACATCGGCGTAATTTAATAGGTTGTCTGCTTATAAGGAGTGTAATGATAGTTAGTTATTACTTAAAAATAAATAACAATTGACCGATATGGTACTATTATTGCTATAAATAAAGAATATAAAAGCGATAGTAGCTAATGGAGGTGCATTATGCGTGTTACATCAAGTATGTACTATAATAATATTTATTCAAAAAATAATTCAAATTTACAATCAGAACTGTTTGATGTTAACAAACAGATAGCATCAGGACTTAAAATACAATATGCAAAAGATGATGTTAGAACATTTGTTGATACTATGAGATTAGATAATGAGATATCAACTCTTGGACAGATTGAAAAAAGTACAGAGAGTGGATATAAAATAGCAAATCAAACAGATGTTGTTTTAAATGAATTTGGAACAACTATGAATAGGATGCGTGTACTCTTAGTTCAAGCAGCAAATGAAACAAATAGTCCAGTTTCATTAGATGCTATTGCGCGAGAGCTTAGAACTATTGAAGAACATCTCAAGAACCTTTCAAATACTTCTATTAATGGTCAGTATCTATTCTCTGGTTCAGCAACTGATGTAAAGCCAATATCTGATGATGGTACATATATGGGAAACGATGTAGCATTAAATTCTTTTACAGGTTCAGGGACTGGTCAACAATTCAATATCAGTGGTGATGAACTTTTTCTAGGAGAAAAATACCTAGTAAGGCGTCAAGTTACAACAAATGTTGTAAATACAAATTTAGTAAGTGATTTTCCAGTTGGTTTTGAATCTCCAAATCCTAATGAAATTTCTCCAGATAGCACAATTCGAGATCTTATGGGTGATACTGATGCTGCAGATACAACTCCAAAACATCATTTTTATGTTCGTGGAACAAAAAGCGATGGAACTTCGTTTAGTGATGATAGTATAGTTTTAAAAGATGGAGACAGTGTTGAAGAGCTTATGTCACAAATTGGTAATCTTTATGGAAATACAAATTCTTTAAAAGTTGTAGATGTAACTATGAACTCATACGGTCAAATTGTAATCCAAGATAAAATACAAGGTTCTAGTAAAATAGAATTTAATATGGTTGGAGCTGTTGATTATAATCTTAGTGATGGAAATGACAGAGCAGATATTAGTGACCCTATATATGGTACTGCTGGTCTAATAAGTAACTTAGATGGTGGTGAAACAGATTTTAATAAATTTGTTTTAGGGACAAACACTACAGATTTATATGTAAAAGAATTTGTAAAATCTGATTTAACATCTGCAACAGCATCTATTTCAAATATCGATGCTTTATTATATGATAGAACTGAATTTTCAAAAGAGGGTTCAATTTTAAGTTCAACAGTGCCACAAATTATTAATAGTACTAATAAGTTTGCTTCTGCATCAACTAAACTATCTGAAGTTTCAAGCTCTACACTAAATGGCTCAACATTTAGATTAGAGGGTATCTCTACATCTGGTAATGCTTATGATATAGATATCGATTTTGCTGCTGGTGGTTCAACATTTACAGATAATATTTCTGGAAATACGTATAATATTTATAATATGGATACTCCAAGAGCGGCTGCAGATGGTGATGATGTGAGTTATCAGCAACTAATGGATGTAATGAATATGGCTATAACTGAAAATTATCCAGCTACATCTCCGGGAACTGATGCTGAGTATGATGCAGCAATTATATTAGCAAACTTAGAGGGTGAATATTCTATTGGTAATGGTGGAAAAATAGAGTTTCAAGATAGATTAAATTCCTCTTCTTTAGCGGAGGTGTCACTATATGACTCAAATAGTGGTGATTTTTCTGCTGCAGCATCACTTATGACATTTAACTCTAACAATGCAATAGTAATAAGAGATCCAAAAACTGATTTTTTTGATACGATAGAACAAATGATAAATGCTGTTGAAAATTATAGTGTATATCCAGATGCAGACAATAAAGACACTAGAAATATTGGTATTGAAAATGCAATAGCAATGATGGATGATTTACAAGATCATGTTACACGTGCTCATGCTCAAGTTGGTTCTCAATCAACAGCACTTACAAAATCAATAGAGCGGACACAAATTTTAGAGATAAGCACAATGACACTAAGATCATCTGTAATAGACACTGATTTAGCTGAAGCTTCTTTGCGTCTTACTCAATTAACACTAAACTATGAAGCGATGTTATCTACAGTTGGTAGAGTTTCAAAACTAAGCTTAGTTAATTATCTATAAAAATTTGTATAAATATGGAATGATTTTAGCTATACTTCCTTTAATAATTTAACACTTTAAGGGAAGATATAATTTGAAAGAGACTGCGTTTATACTTATTGTTGGGATACTTATTTATTTAGGTTTTGCAACTATCTTAGGTGATGTATCTCTAATGGGTAGTTATGGTGCTACATTTGCTCTGTATAATCATGATATTTTTGGTTATATCTCTTATGTATATCTATTTGTTTTACTATTTCCACTATACCTTTTTTACAAAAACACAAATTTAGATTTAAGAAAATTTGAAATTATAGTTTCAAGCTTTTTACTGTTTTTCTCATTTTTATTAGTCCAAGCAATGATAGTAGATGATGCCTTTAGAGGTGTTTTTGCAGGAAATTTTGTTGATTTTTTAAGTCCATATATTGGCTTATTTGGATTGTGGATATTTTGGGCTGTAATATCACTTGTCTCAATATGTATAATACTAGACAAAAGTATACATGAACTTTCTTCTCAAATCTTGAAATTAATAAAACCTAAAAAAAATACTCAAGAGATTTCACAAGATTCAGAGGAAAACCAAAAACAAATTGTAGATAACTATGAAGAGGTGTCAGCACTAGAAGATGATTTTAGTGAAGAGATAGATAAGCCAACTTTTATGAGGCGAGAAGAAGATAATAAAGTAAATGAGATAAAAGCTATAGAAAATACTAATGAAAAACCTGATTTAAAATTTGAAAAACCAAATAATATTTTGGAAATAGCTTCAAAAGTCAAAGAACAAAAAAATGCTCTTGTTGTTGAAGAGTTAGAAGAGAATACAAAACTTTTAGAGACTATAGAAAAAGGTGTTGTTGAAAAACCAAAAAATTTCACATTACCAAAAGTAGAATTTTTACAAAAACCAAAAGAAAAAATACAAAATGTTGATGAGGGTGAGCTTGATGAAAAGATTCAATATTTAATAGAAAAATTAGCACACTTTAAAATAGATGGGGATGTAATTCGTACATATGCTGGACCAGTTGTTTCAACATTTGAGTTTAAGCCTGCTGCAAATGTTAAAGTAAGTAAAATATTAAATCTTCAAGATGACTTAGCAATGGCACTTTCAGCAGAGACTATTCGTATTCAAGCTCCCATTCCTGGTAAGGATGTAGTTGGTATAGAGATTCCAAATGAGAAAGTTGAAACAATCTACTTGCGTGAACTTTTAGATGATAAATTGTTTAAAGAATCATTGTCACCTTTAACTATCGCTCTTGGAAAAGATATTGTTGGAAAACCATTTATCACTGATTTGAAAAAACTTCCACATCTTCTTATGGCTGGGACAACAGGGAGTGGTAAAAGTGTTGGAATAAATGCGATGATACTCTCTCTCTTATATAAAAACTCACCAGATCAACTTAGACTTCTTATGATAGACCCTAAGATGTTGGAGTTTTCTATATATAATGATATCCCCCATTTGTTAACCCCAGTAATAACAAAACCAAAACAAGCGATAGTTGCACTAAACAATATGGTCTCAGAGATGGAACGCCGTTATGAATTGATGGCGGAGAGTAAAACTAAAAATATTGAAAGTTATAATGATAAAATAGCTAAAATTAGTGGGGAACATTTTCCATATATTGTTGTTATAATAGATGAATTAGCTGATTTGATGATGACAAGTGGAAAAGATGTTGAACACTCTATTGCAAGACTTGCTCAAATGGCAAGAGCATCTGGGATACATCTAGTGGTTGCGACACAAAGACCTTCTGTTGATGTTGTGACAGGTTTAATTAAAGCAAACTTACCATCTCGTATATCTTATAGAGTAGGACAAAAAGTTGATTCCAAGATTATCTTAGATCAAATGGGTGCTGAATCATTGTTAGGCAAGGGTGATATGCTTTTTACACCTCCAGGTTCTACTGGATTAGTTAGATTGCATGCGCCTTGGAGTACTGAAAGGGAGATAGAAAAAGTAGTTGATTTCATTAAATCTCAAAGAAAGCCAAACTATGACAAAAGCTTTTTAGTTGAAGAAACAGAAAATATATCATCTTCTTCAAATGAAAGCTATGCAGAGTTAGATGAGCTGTACGAAGATGCAAAAAGAATCATTTTAACTGATAGAAAAACATCTATATCATATTTACAAAGAAGACTTCAAGTAGGTTACAATCGTTCTGCTAAAATTATAGAGCAGTTAGAAAATGAGGGTGTCTTATCATTACCTAATACTAAAGGTGTTAGAGAGATTCTTTAGATGAATAAACCATATTTGATATTTACACAAAAGAAAAACTCTTTTAGTGTTTATATAAAAAATCTTGAAAAATTAGATGTAAATCAAATAATAGAATTACAAAATTTTGTAACTCTCAGAAATGGTATATTTGATTTTGATACATATACTTTTACTGTTCAAAAAAAATTAAAATTTGATAACTTTATTTTATTGCTAGAACATCTAAATATAGATGCTAAATGTGAAGAAAATATAATAATACCTCAGAATCAACCTAGAATTGGTTTTGGGCAATATAAAGGGATGCAATATAATGAGTTAGCAGATTCATATTTGCTTTGGTTAAAAGTAAATTACAGAGGCTCAGATAGAGAGATAATTGATAAAGAGTTGAAAAAGAGAAATTTATAATTTTTAACTTAAATAATTGTTACAAAAATACACTATTTAGAAGTAAATATAAATTATAATGTGTATTTTTGTAACATCAACTAAATTGTTCATTTATCTTTAGGTATAATCCCCTACTAAAATATAATATGAGGATTTACAATGGCATTTTTAAATGACTATAAAGCACATACAGAAGAAAGAGCTGCTCTTGGTGTTCCACCATTAGCATTAGATGCAAATCAAACTGCACAACTTGTTGAACTACTAAAAGCTTCTCCGATCGTGGAGCAAGATTACGCAATGGATATTTTTGAGAATAAAGTCCCTGCTGGTGTTGATGATGCTGCTTATGTAAAAGCTGCGTTTTTAAATGATGTTGTACAAGGAAATGTATCTTGTGATGCAATATCGCCAGCTAAGGCTTGTGAGATTTTAGGAAAAATGCTTGGTGGATTTAATGTTACTCCATTAGTAGAAGCACTTAAAATTGAGGCTATTGCAGATGTAGCTGCTGAGCAACTTAAAAATACAATACTAGTATATGATTCATTTAATGATGTAAAGACATTAATGGATGCTGGAAATCCTCAAGCCAAAGAGATTATTGAATCTTGGGCAAATGGTGAGTGGTTTACCAATAAGCCTGCTATGGAATCAGAAATTACTGTAACAGTATATAAAATTCCAGGTGAAACTAATACGGATGATTTATCTCCAGCATCTGAAGCATTTACAAGAGCAGATATACCTTTACATGCAAATTCATTCTTAGTAAACAGAATGGAAAACCCACTAGATACAATGAAGGAGTTAAAAGCAAAAGGTCATCCTTTAGCTTATGTTGGTGATGTTGTAGGTACTGGTTCATCAAGAAAATCAGGAATTAACTCTCTTCAATGGCATATGGGTGTTGATATTGATGGTATTCCAAATAAAAGAACTGGGGGTATTGTTATTGGTGATACTATTGCTCCAATCTTCTTTAATACTGCGGAAGATTCAGGATGTATCCCTATTCAAGCTCCTGTTGGAAATTTAGAAACTGGTGATGTTATTACAGTTAAGCCTTATGATGGGGTTATAGAGAAAAATGGTTCAATTGTTTCAGAATTTAAAATCTCTCCAAATACTCTTCCAGATGAGATGCGTGCCGGTGGTCGTATCCCGCTAATCATTGGTAAAGGTCTTACTGCAAAAGCTAGAGAAGCTTTAGGTATGGATGCTGGAGATATTTTCTTAGTACCTGAACAACCTGTTGATGATGGTTCTGGATATACATTAGCCCAAAAAATGTTAGGACGTGCTTGTGGTGTAGAGGGTGTTAAACCTGGTATGTATTGTGAGCCTATCGCAACTACTGTTGGAAGTCAAGACACAACAGGACCAATGACAAGAGATGAAATAAAAGAACTTGCAGCACTCTCTTTTGGTGCTGATATGGTTATGCAATCATTTTGTCACACTGCTGCTTATCCAAAACCAGCAGATATCAAACTTCAGCATACACTTCCTGATTTTTGGACATCAAGAAAAGGTTTCATTCTTCGCCCAGGTGATGGTGTAATCCACTCATGGTTAAATAGACTTTGTCTTCCAGATACTGTAGGTACTGGCGCAGATTCACATACAAGATTCCCAATTGGCATCTCTTTCCCAGCTGGTTCTGGTCTTGTTGCATTTGCTGGTGTTACAGGTATGATGCCTTTAACTGTACCTGAATCTGTTCTTGTTAAATTTTCAGGAACTATTCAACCAGGAATTACTTTGAGAGATTTAGTTAATGCTATCCCTCATCAAGCAATCAAAGATGGTCTTTTAACAGTTGAGAAAAAAGGTAAAAAGAACATTTTTGCTGGAACTGTAATAGAGATTGAAGGTTTAGAAGATCTTAAATGTGAGCAAGCATTTGAGTTATCTGACGCATCTGCTGAGAGAAGTTCAGCTGCTTGTACAGTTAAACTTAACCGTGAACCAGTTGTTGAATATTTAGAGTCGAATATTGTTCTAATTGAAGAGTTAATTGCACAAGGTTACTCAGATGCAGCTACACTTCAAAGAAGAGCTGATAAGATGAAAGAGTGGGTTAAAAATGGAGAGTTAATGGTAGCTGACAGTGATGCTAAATATATCGCAACTATCAACATCAATCTTGATGAAATTAAAGAACCAATTCTTGCTTGTCCAAATGATCCAGATGATGTTAAAACATTAACTGAAATCAGAGAAGCAGGTTTAAGAACTAAGATTGATGAAGTATTTATTGGTTCTTGTATGACTAATATTGGTTTATTCCGTGCTGCTGGTGAGATTCTTAAAGGGGAGGGTGCTGTTTCAAACAAACTATGGATATGTCCTCCAACTAAAATGGATGAAAAAACTCTAAATGAGGAGGGGTATTACTCTATCTTTGGTACGGCAGGAGCTAGAACTGAGATTCCAGGCTGTTCTTTATGTATGGGTAACCAAGCTTCTGTTGCATCAAATGCATGGGTGTTTTCAACTTCAACTAGAAACTTTGATAATAGACTAGGTAAAGGAAGTCAAGTTTATCTTGGATCTGCTGAACTTGCTGCTGTTGTAGCACTTAAAGGTGAACTTCCAACTGCTGCAGAGTATTTGGAGATTGTTGCAAATAAAATCACTCCTGAGATAACTGATGAAGTTTATAAATATCTTAACTTTAATAAAGTTACTAAAGACGAACTATCTGCAATGGTTAAATAAAAAAAGGGCTTAGTCCTTTTTTTAATCCTTAATAATGTCAAAATCTAAAGGGTATTTTGGAATAAACAAACTCTTATCTATCTTTTGATTTTGACGCTGATTTTTAAATACTATTTTTACACTATTCTCAAACTGGTCCAAATAAGATATAGAGATTAAAGTGTCGTTTTTTACCTCTAAAGTAAAAGATGTATCGTTATATTTAGCAAGATATAAATTTGTATCTATTTTTTTTGCTTTTTTAATGATTTTAAAAAAATCAAAATTACTACTAATTTTTCTCTCTATAACTTGTTCAATCTCTGGTTCAACTACAGTCGCTTGAAACCTATTAATATATATAGTTTTTTCTATTGGTGTAGTATATGTCCATTTTGCATTTTGTGGTTTAGAAGCTAATAGATGTCCATTATAACGTAACTCTTTTTTTTTATCATCTATAACAACTTGAGTAAAATCAGCTTCAAATGTTGTGATGTTACTTATTGAAGCAAAAATTTGTGTTGAAAGTAATAAAAATACAATTTTATATTTCATATATTCTCTTT
>WFPU01000160.1 GCA_015487435.1 Sulfurimonas sp. | reverse complement strand
ATAAATAGCTTCTTTAAAAGTTTTTAAAGTAAAACCTGCATTTTTTAATGCTTCATTAAACTTCTTTGTGGTCTTAAATTTTTTCTTTGCATGCTCAACTCTTTCATTTATTATATTCTCAGGAATTTTAATATCTATAGATTTTGCGTACTGAACAAACAGCTCTTTTTCTATCAGCCCGTCCAATACCTCTTTTTCAAAAACTTTTATTTTATCGCTTGACACTGCTTTATGAAAATATCGTGCTGGAAATAATCGTTTAACGCCCCTATCTAGTTCAGATTTTTGGATTTTAACTCCATTTACCATTGCTACTACATCTTTTTCTAAAGTTACAACAGGGTTTGCATCTAAATAAGTTAAACTTACTAAGGTTATTATTATTGTTTTTATAATTGATTTCACTAGCTTATATTTCCTTTAATTCTTTATATTTTTCAGGATTATTTCTTTTCCAAGGCTCGCTCATATATTGATAAATTTGAACCCTCCTATTGAAACTATCTACAATATAAATTCTATCATATTTATCAATATATACACCAGCAATAAGACTAAATTGACCTATAAACTTACCAGAACTTCCAAAAAATATAAGTAGCTCACCCTTTTCATTAAATACCTGTATGTTATTAAATGCTGAATCTGCTACATAGATATTACCATCACTATCTACCCCTATACCTTTAGGTCTAGCAAACATTCCAGGTTTATCGCCTAGTTTTCCAAATTTTCTTATAAACTTTCCATTTTTATCAAATACCTGCACTCGAAAATTTTGTGTATCTACAATAACTATATTTCCATTTCTTCTATCCACTGCAATATTTGTAGGAAAGTTAAACTCACCCTCTGCTTTTCCTCTTTTTCCAAATGTAAATAATAGCTCTCCATCTAACGAATAAGCTTTAATATTGTGAGCTTTTGTATCTACTACATATAAAATTTTATCTTTATTATTAATACTAATTCCCGCAGGTTTTACAAGCTCTAATCTACCACCAAATGCGTTAACCAATTTTTTATTTTTATCGTAAACTACAATACTTGCTTGTTTAGAATCGCATACATATATATTAGCATAATCATCAATCGCTATTCCAACAGGAAGAGATAATTTACCAGGGGAATCAGCTCCAATTAATGAAACTTTTTTTAGTTTTTCATTAATGTCAAACACAACTGCAACTGCAGTATCTGACACATATACACTATCCCCATAAGCGCTAACACCATATGGTTTAACAAGATTTTTTCTAGTAAAAGAGATCTCTTCGCCTATAAATGCATCTAGGGCACTTCTTTTTGCAAAACTTATATCGCCCCTATACGAAACCTCATAAAACACTTTAGGCTCACTTGGTGGCGGTGGAATAACAATTTTAATTTTTTCTTGATTTTTTGGAGCACAAGCACTAAATAATACTAACACAGTAATATATATACAAACTCTAAAAAAATTTTTAAACATTACAAACCTTTTGAAAATTTCATAGTATATTATAGCATTAAGATGATTTATTTAGAACAAACTAAGTAAGATTTTTTTTACAAGAGGACTATCCTTCCCCTTGTAAAACTCTATAAAGAATTATTTTTCGTGACAACCAGTACACAACGCACTATTGGCATTGGTTGTTCTTAAAAAATAAACTGATTCATTAAGAATATAAGAGTCAGCACCATTATGTGGATCATGACAAGAACCACACTCTACATAAGCAACTCCACCCGTTGTTCTTAATAAGTCATCAATTGTAGTAGCCCCTGCCCATGTACCAACTAGAGTTGATGAGCTAAGAATAAGGCTTGCTGGGTTAGTAGCAGCTGATCCTCCTACTGGATATGGAACAGATATGGGATGATCATTACTTAAGTCTACACCAGCGTTACCTAAGTCAGCAAGAGCATTATTTAGCAATAGCGCATCAGTAATTGGTGTGGCTGTATCACCTATTAGACCATCACCTCCAGCTGAAAAACCAGCACCTGGAGCATTTACTATTGAGTTAACTGCACTAACACCATCATGACAACTTAAACATGCCATTGAGGGAGCATTTACTACTCCTCCCGTATTACCAACAGCAGTACCAGCTATGGTAACACCTTGATTACCCGCAGCCGTAGCACCATACAATACAAAGGCATTGTTAGCTGTAGATACAGTACTATCTTTATTCCATAAAGGAGCACCTGCAAAAGATGTATTAGCAGCATGTGGAGTATGACAATACACACATGTCTCTCCATTATCTTCTGTAGCAGTACCACTCCAAACTATTCCACTTAAATCATGAGGTGAATTTAAAATTCCTGCAGCCCCCCACAGTGATGTTACACCAGCTAGTAAAACACCAGCTATTATTTTTTTCCCTAACATTACTTCTCCTTTTTTACTTTGATATATAAACTATCTTTATATATCGACTAATATCAGTATATCGTTAGTAGTATTAAATTATTATTAAACATCAACGCTTTATAATAATTTAATATTTATCTAATAACTAATTTACAAATTTGCCCTCTTCTAAAATCACTTGGAAAAAATACCCATAACCTAAATCTACATCAGTTTTATAGATTGCTTCTGCTATAACAACATCTCCAACATTTACAGTTGAATTTTTTGTTGTCAAAATTATATCGCTAGTACTACCTTCCCCTGTTCCATCTTGAAGATGGATCCAATCTTTACCCATAATACCCTTTGAAACTTTAACAACTTGGGCTCTTAACTTAACGCGTTTATCTTTTAGTTTATCTTTTAATGTATATAATTCCTCAATGGTGTATCCATCATCAAGTTTAGCTATGTTGATTTTTTCTACTACAGCTTTAGTTGTGTTTGGCGTTGGATGTTGTTGCATAGTCTTAGTTGAATGAGTTTTAGTTGCATCACTAGCCTCTTTATTTGCCTCTCCAGGTTTTACCATGGCACTAGCAAACATTAAATAATCAAATGTTTTATCCAAAGCTTTGCTTGAAAAATCTTTCATAACCATTTGTTCAATATAAGATACTGTATCTCCAACTTTTACATTTGTTTGTGGAGCAGCTACCCAGTAGATAGTCCCATCTTCATCAACTTTAGCATAAGTATACCCAGTAGCATCCATAGTCTCAAGAATTTTTCCAATGTGTGGAGCATTTGCTTGAAAATCTGCTTTAGCAGGTGCTTTTTGTTCATGCGAAGATACTGCTGAAGTAGTAGTAGCACCATAAATGCTTTGTGGCGCTTTAACAGCTTCTGAGCTTTGTACTGTTTGAGCTTTTTCTATCTTAGTTGTATCCTCTTTTGGTTTGTCACTACAACCTACCATTAAAAGTGCAGCGACACTTAGTGCTATAGATATTTTTTTCATTTTTTTCCTTTATTTTTTAAATGTTCTTCATAACTTTTTTTTGCTGCTTCATAAGTTTCATTTGGATCTTTAGAATCTCTAAAGTAATCATCCATAAATTTGTTGAAGTCAGCTTCCTCTTTAGATATCTCTCTAAGTGGTTTTCTCATTTCTACTTCATCTGTCTTTACAGGTGGAAGAGATTCGATATATTTTGCAATAATTTTTATCTTTTCTTCAGAGAGTCTTTTAGTTTGTCCTCTCATCATACTTCCATATCCATAAAGATTTTTGTTATTTAATTTATAATCTTCTAGCTCTTTAATAATCACTTCTGCTTTCATGCCAGCAATTATTTTACTTACACCAAGTGATTTTTTTTCACCTTTTTTTCCATGGCACGCTGAACATTTTTTAAATAATCTCTCTGCGGAACTTTTTTTCTTTCTTATAGTTTTTTTAGGTTGTGCTACTGGGTCCATTGATTCAATATAAGAGCCAATTTCTTTCATATCCTCTTCTGAAAGTTTACTAGATTGTCCTTTCATCATCTTTCCAAATCCATATTTATCTCTAGTGCCTGCTTTGTACTCTTTTAACATATCTACAACATCTTCTGCTTTCATACCGGCAATAGCACCTGTTATGTTTAAAGATGCTTTTTCCCCTTTTACTCCGTGACAAGAAGCACATCTTTTGTATAATGGTGTTGCTGATACTATTATTGTTGAAAGTATCATAAATAAAAAAAACTTCATTTTAATTTCCTCCTATTTTTATAGTTCTATATTCCACTTGTACTTATCTAAAATAATTTTTGCTTCTTCTTTTCCATTTAGATAAGCTTCTTGCATTAGTTTTTTTGCTAATGACATATTTTTTTCAATACCATCTCCATCAAGATACATCTTACCAAGATCATATTGTGCTTTTGAGCAACTTTGCATAGCAGATCTCTCAAGGTATTTTTTTGCTTTAGTAATATCTTTTTCAACACCATAACCCATTTTATACATAAGCCCAACTTTATGTTGCGCAATTGGATAACCCAAATCAGCAGCTTTTTTATACGGCTTAAATGCTTTGTTGTAATCTATCTCTATACCTTGTCCAAAATAATAAATATCCCCAATATGTACTGAAGATTTGATATCATCTCTATTAGCTGCTTTTGTAAAATAATTTATCGCCTTAAGGGTGTCTTGTTCTACTCCATCACCATTAAGATACATCATTGCAAGATTGTACATCGCTTTAACATGCCCTTGTGCAGCAGCTTTTTCATACATTTTTGCTGCCAGTTTATGGTCTTTTTGTATAAGCATACCGTGAAAATACATTCCACCCAATGCAAATTGACCACTTGCATCACCTTTGTCTGCTTTTATTTTAACTGCATTAAAAGCTCGATTGTTTAGCTCTGTCATTTGATTAGCTGATACTATTAAGGTGATTAAAAAAAGTTTTGTTATCACTATAAAAAAACTTTTTCTCATTTTTTATCCTAATTTTTAAAAATATATCAAATATTGAATTGAACTCTCTAAACAACAATCTATTAGATTCTGGCTCAAGTCCAGAATGACGTTAACTGTGAATCAAGTCCAAATGACGTTAACTCTGTCATTCCAAGCTTAACTTGGAATCTATCAACTAATTGTTTAGAGAGCTCAATTATCTAATATTGCCCATAATCATAACACATTTATTACAATGGTTTCTTAATTTATTAAAATATTTGTTGTTTTTGGGTGAGTTTTAAGAGAAGACTCCTCTCCAGATACCTGCGGCACATAATAAAATAAGGTGTGCTGCTGTATTCCTACCCTGACACATTGTCTTAAGTGACTATTGCACAGGTCTAAAGAGAAGCGACGAAATTATAACTAATAAAGTTTAAATAGTCAATATAGCCTCTGAAATTGCATTAAAGTAACCAACATAATTAAAATCTGGATTACGATTATTAGCATTTAATTCAAGCTCTTGAGCCATTGTATATATCTCATCAAACTTCAAATTACCAGCACTTCCTTTAATAAAGTGAGCATTCTTACTAATCTCTTCAAAAACTTTATTTTCTATCGCATCTTGAAGCTTTGTTATGGCACCATTACTCTCGGATAAAAAGCTATCTATAAGGATAGGAATATGTTTGACATTTAGCCCTATTGATGCTGCCATCTCAACATGGTCTAAGTTAGCATAATTTGCTTGGCGTATTGACATCTTTTATATCCTTTATTTACGAATGTTTGATTTAATTATAGCACAAAAATAACAAAGAGGAAAAGATGATTTATTTAGTTTTTGCACTTAAAGCTGAAGCCCAAGCGTTTATCGATAAAAAACTTGATATAAATATTACAATAAGTGGTATTGGCTCTAAAAATATGTACAATGCAACTAAAAAAATACTAAAACAGATGGATGAAAATGATATTATAGTAAATGTTGGAATATGTGGAGCCAGCAAAGAATTTACAATTGGAGAATTACTTCATATAGACATGCTAACAAGGACTACAAAAACAATCTTTAGTTTGAATTGTGTAGATAAAGAAGTTTCTCAAAAAGACAGATATGATGTTGTCGATATGGAATCATCAGGTTTTATAGAGGCTACAAATATTATAAAAAACAGATATATGTTTAAAATAGTAAGTGATCATTTTGAACCAAAATCAGTAACTAAAGATGATGCTAAAAAATTAATATTTGATAATATAGATGAGATTATGCAAAGGATTAAAAAATGAAAAAGGCTGTTGTAACTGGAGCTAGTAGTGGCATTGGCAAAGCTATAAGTTTAAGGCTTTTAAAACTTGGGTATGAAGTTATTGGAGTAAGTAGGAGCATAACAGATAGATTTTCAAATACAAACTTCTCTCCAATGCAAGTAGATTTATCTAATGAAATAGAGTTATCTACAGCATGTAAAAATTTAAAAAATGATAACATATCTATACTTATAAATTGCGCTGGATTTGGAAAATTTGAACCACATGAAGAGTTAAATCCAAACTCTATAAAGGAGATGGTGTTTTTAAATCTTACAGCACCCATGCTTCTAACAAATGCTCTACTAAAAAATCTTAAAAAAAATAATGGATATCTTATAAATATCAACTCTATTGAAGCACTTCGTGCTTCAAAATTTTCGGGTGTTTATTCTGCTACGAAGGCTGGTTTAAAAGCGTTTGGAGATTCACTTTTTGAAGAAACAAGAAAAAGTGATCTAAGTATCACAAATATTAATCCAGATATGACACAAACTAGTTTTTATGAAAAGTTGCGATTTAATGTAAGTGATAAAGAGAATGAAAAACTTTTTAGTAGTGATATTGCTGATGCGATTGAGCATATTTTAACTATGAGAAAAGGAGCTGTTGTAAGTGAATACACAATAAGAAGTTTAAATTTTGGAATTTCTAAAAAAAAGTAATTAAGATCTTATATCTAATCTAGTTTGAAGGTTTGGTCTTTGTGTTGAATCTAAAAAATTAATATTTTTTTTAAGTTGAGATATAACATCACTTGCTTCATCTCTAAGTTTATAAAGTAACTCAGCACCCTCTCGCATCAAATAGATTGCTTCTTCTATATCTTTATTATTTGAAAACTCAGGAATTTCATCTAGTAGTTTATCAATTGCATCTGTATTTTTTTCCACAATCGCTATTTTGAATTTATTAAGCCACATTTGTGCTTTCTCTCCAAGCTTCTAATAAAGATTTAAATACATTGCTTACCTCATCAAGTTTTGAAATATCACTATTCATACTAACTGATGTTAAAAGTATTATCTCTTGTGTATATAATCCATCAAGGTATAATGCTATATCTCCCTGACTAGTATCTAAAATTGATAATAATTCTGTAATAATTGCTATAGAGCGATTTGTCCAATATACTCTTTTTTCAATATCGCCATCTTTTATAGCTTTTTTTGCTTGAGCATTAAAACGAAGAACACCTTCATACAGCATCTCTATTAATTTATGTGGAGACTCAATTCCAACATTATTTTGTGCATAAATATTATGAGCTACATTACCATACATCTTAAATCCTTTTTTACTATCGGGCGTTTCTTTCATGGTAGGTACATCGACAAGGATTTGATTTTCTTTAGTATTATTTTATAAATATTATATGGAATAGAATTTGTTTATAATCTACTATAAAGTATATTAATAATTTGTCGATGTACACTAGAGTATAACTTATTAACTAGTTAACTAGATCCTGAATCAAGTTCAGGATGACAAAAAATTTTAATGTTCAAGATGACAAAAGTTTTAATGCTCCGTCGTTCCAAACTTGATTTGGAATCTAGTTTATGTAAGAAATTTAGTATTGAACTATCTGATTAATTAGCTATTAGATTTTGGATAAAATCTAAAATGACGAAGTCAACGTCACCCTAAACTTGATTTAGGGTCTAGTTTCTAATTAATCAGAGAGTTCTATTAAAAAAATATTATAAAAAGGATTTGTTATGGCTGATATAAGTTCACTAGGAATTGGTTCTGGAGTATTAACGTCTGATGTAATCGATCAATTAAAAGAAGCTGATGAATCTGTTATCATTAAACCTATAGAAAATAAAATAACTCTTAATAATCAAAAACAAGATGCTGAAGAACTTTTAACATCTTTAATGAAAAGCTTTAAGGCAAGTGCCTCAGCTCTTAGTTATGATACTATTTTTGACAATAAAACTGTCGATATTACAGGTAGCGCAAAAGTTAGCGTTGATGCAGGTGCTAATGTAGAATCTTTTACACTTGAAACTACAATATTAGCGAAAAAAGATATTACTTCATTTGGCTCTGTAGCAAGCGATACAACAGATATTGCTGCACTAGATGGTACATTAGAAATAAAAATTGGTGCAGATCCATTAAACCCAGATAAAACTATAAATGTAGCATACACAGCTGGAATGACACTATCACAACTATCTCAAGCTATTACAGATGAAGCTGGTACTGATATATCAGTATCTATATTACAAACTGGGGATTCAGCATACAACCTAGTACTTACATCTGCTTCAACGGGAGAGGCCTCACAGCTAACTATTACAGATACTAGTGGTAACTTAAGTGCTGATTTATTTGATGTAGCAAATGGCTATGAAAAAGTACAAACAGCTACAGATGCAGAGTTTAAGTACAATGGTATCACAGTTACAAGATCAACAAATGATATAGATGACTTAATTTTAGGTGTAAATATAACGCTTAAAGAAGAGGGTGATATATCAAATGTTGATATAAAGCAAGATACAAGTAATATCATTGACGAACTGCAACTTTTTGTGGATAGCTATAATACACTTATGCAAAATATTTCTGATATGACAATAAAAGATGAGGAGACTGGCGCAGAGGGTGTTTTTAATAGTAGTAGCTTTGTAAAATCTATATCTAGAGATTTAACTAGAGCTATAACTTCAATAAGTAATGGGGATTCTCTTCTTAATTATGGGATAGACTTAGATAGATATGGAACTTTGACTCTTGATCAAAGTGTTATAAAAACGAAACTTCAAGATGATCCAGATGGTGTTAAACTATTTTTTACAGGCGGAACAGATACTAATGGAGATAATATAACAGGGATTTTTGAAACAATCGATGATAAATTAAATTCATATACTGGCTATGGAAAACTTTTAAGTTCATTTCAAACAGAATTAGAAACAGAGGGTGAAAGCTTAAATGATAGTTATCTTCGTGCTAGAGAATCTCTTGACGCTCGTTACGAAATAATGACTCAAAGATTTATAGCTTATGATGCAATGATTAGTAGACTAAATTCACAATTTTCATCTTTGCAAATGATGATAGATACTGAGGCTAATGCTAAATAGTATTTTTACTTTATAAATCTTCTGCACTCTATTTGTGCTAATGCATAACTCTCAATAGTACCAATGTCTCTATGATAAATATCATTGAGATATGTGTTTATTTTCCCTATATACTTTGGTAATACGTCATTACTAAAATCAATATCTCTTTTTTCTAAGCTTTTTAAAAAATCAAATATTTTTGCTTCACAAATATATATAGCACCATTTGCAAGATTTGATGGCGGATTTTGTACTTTTTCATGAAATTCTTGTACAATGTTTTTTTTATCTAAAACTACAATTCCACAACTGCTTGGTGTATCACTCTCAAAAAGCATCATTGTCATTTCACACTTTTTTTCTCTATTTAAATGTGATTTTATAAAAATTTTAAAATCACAAAATGATAAGTTGTCAGCATGAACTAACAGAAATGTTTCATTTTCAAAAAACTCTTTGTTTGCTAAAAGTGTACCACCAGTATTTAAAAGTTCTTTTTCATATATCAAAGTTATTTTATTTTTATAGATACTACCATCTACATACTCCTCTATTTGCTCATGTAAATAATGTGTATTTATCAAAAACTCTGTAATACCTGCATCAAATAAATTATCTAACCAATATTGTAATAAAGGTTTACCATTAATAGGCACTAAACACTTTGGAACTGTGTTTGTAACTGGTTTTAACCTAGTTCCAAGTCCGGCACATAATAATAATGCTTTCATCTATTCTATCTCTTTAAGAATTTCATCTTTTTTAATAGGTATATTTCCTACACGACTTACCTGAATGGCAGCTGTGAGTGAACCTAAATATGCACTTTGCCAAATATTTGCACCAACTGCAAGAGCCATAGAGCTACATGTAAGTAGAGAATCTCCTGCTCCACTTACATCTTTTACATTACTTCCGAGTGCTTTAATATTCTCTGTTAAAAATTTTACATCTGGATTATTGTAGATCATAATACCCTCAGCACCAAGCGTTGTAAATATATAATGGGCATTAGTTTTTTTTGATAGTTTTTCAGACAATACAACCAAACCGGATTCAAAGTCATTTAGTGAGAGTCTTATCTCTCTCTCAGTTGGTGTAACTAGGGTCATATTTTTAAACTTAGATATATCACCGACTTGTGAAGAACTTTGTGAATCAGCTGCCATAAAGATTTTTTTCTCTAAACCTAATTTAGTGATATTTTTTATAATCTTATTTGTAAGAAGCCCATAACTAAAATCAGAAAACAAAATCAAATCTACATCATCTATATAGTTTTTTATCTCTCGAAGTATCTCATTTTCAATATCTTTGGAGATAGAGTGTTGTTTTAGATGATTTACCCTTAAAAGTGTTTTATTATTAGCACGAAATCTTTGTTTTAAAGTTGTTGGTCTTGTATTATCACAAAAAAGAGAGCTCTCAATATTTAGATCCTCTAAACCTTTTTGAACATATTCTTTGTTTTCATCATCGCCAACAACAGATATGAATTTAACATCCCCACCTAATGTTTTTGCATGAGATGCGACTATTGCAGCACCACCAATAAATTTATTGCTTGCTAGTGGGCTAACTACTATAGTTGGATCCTCTTGACTCATCCCTAGTGGTTCACATGTTATATACTCATCCACAATAGTATCGCCTATTACCAATACTTTAAGCTTTGAGAAGCTGTCTATGATTTTTTTAAGATTTTTAAACTCTATCTTATGTCTTGATAGATAATCGTGACTATGTTGTAATTTGTTGTTAAATGACAAAAACTCTCTTTGTAGCAAATCCATTGAAGAAAAAGCAATTTCGCCTGAACTAAAGAGTAGTTTACCACCATAAGAACTTAAAATATCTAGTTCATCATTTACCCTGCTCTCATGCTCCTTACCCTTTACAACTATATTTGGTCTATTCTCTTTTATATACTCTAATGCAGTAGTATTTAGTATAAATGCTTCATCTACATAACTTGTAGCTTCAATAGATTCTAGTCTTATATCTTGATTTATCCCTTTATGACTAACATCATCACTATTTAAACCAACAATCAGATAATCTCCACTCTCTTTTGCAAATTTTAAAAGTCTCAAATGACCTGGATGAAGAATGTTAAAATCACCATATACAAATACTTTTTTCATCAGTTTTCCTAAATAAAATTCAAGTGTTGTGGAATATCTTTACTTGGAGCTTTTAAATCATGTAGACCTTTTTTATAAGCATCTAAAACTTCATTTGTTTTATCTTGTAAACATAATGTTTCACACATACTGCAAGCATCAAATTTATCAGATGCTAAAAAATCCATAACTTCCCAATATCTATCACTTTTTAAAATATCTTTAAAGCGTATATTTGAATCTGTAATATTTCCTATATGATACTGTTTATATTTTTCATTAAAAAAACTTCCACATGGGGCTATAAGACCAGTCCCTGACATCTGAAGATGAAAAGGTGTGCCGTAACATCTATTGTAGTGCCTAATACCTTTTGAAGTTATTTTTGACCACTTTGCTTTTACTAAGTAAGTCTCATCACTATAGCTCTCAGCTTCATGCAACAAGTCATAAAGCTCTTCATATTTATCATAGTCAACACCTAAAGTACCCTCTTCATCATCACTACAGTGTTTTATAACTAAATAATCAGGTCGTAACTCTTTACCAAGTTTAGCCAATGGTATAATTTGATCTCCATCTTTTGGCATAAGAACCATCTGCATACCTATAGTTACATCAAGATTTAACTCTTTTTTAATCTTCATAGCCATTTTGATATTGTTAGAAGTTTCATAAAATTTTTCTTCATCAACACCCATAATTTCACTGTATCTTTTAGGCTCACCTGCACTAAAATTAAATCTTAAATAAGTTAAAGATGGAAGAATTTTTCTTAAAACAGCTTCTGTTAGAGTGTTTCCATGAGTAGCTATTGCCATATCAAGACCAACTTTTTTACCATAAACTATAACATCTTCATAAATAGGGTTAGCTGTACTCTCTCCATCACTTACTAAGCTTATTGCCTTTACACCAACCTCAACACAATCATCTAAAAAATTTTTCATTATGGGAAATGTAATTTTATGTGGTTTATTTCTTTGCATATTTGCGTAACAAAATTCACAATTATACTGACAAGCTTGAGTTAGTGCCATATCTATAGTGATAGGTACAACTCTTTGTCCATTTTTCCACTGTTTTAACCTATCTTGATGCCATAGTATCTTTGAACCGTCTAAAATTAATTCTGCCACTCACAATCCTTTATAGGCATCTTAAATATGTTGGACCATTATACTCAAACATATCTTTTATATCTTGTTTTAAACTTTGTTGAGTTGGTGCAAAAATTTTAAAATTTTTAAATATATTAATCATAGTTATATCATCCCTATCCATACAATGACTCCGCCCTAAAGCACTGAAGTAATTATCGGCACCAACGCCAATTAATTTAACATCCATTTTGTGTTCATTCAAATCATATCGTATCTGCTCATATGCACGCATAACCAAAAAAGGTACTTGTGAGTATACTATAGGTTTTAATCCAGCCAAATAGATACCTGCACTCATACTGATTGTTGCTTGTTCACATATGCCCGTATTAAAAGTTCTATCACTGTGATTATCAAAAAAGTTATCTAAAACTGCAAATCCCATATCTCCCACAAGCAAAACCATCTTTTCATCATCTTTAAAATAGTTATATATCTCTTTCATCACAACTTGCTTTGATACTAAATTATTCATCATCACAACCTAATCTGTATCCATCTTGTGTTGGACATCTAAAATGATGAGCAATAGAATCTTCACACACTCTCACACCTTTACCTTTTACAGTATCACAAACCAAAATAGATAAACTACTGTTATTTGAGTTAAAAAATTTATCCATCTTTTTTCTTAACTCATCTTCATTATGCCCACCAACTCTACTAAAATTATCTGTATATGCATTTAAAACTTTAGAGAGTCTATCATTATCTAAGCCTACATCTGAGACTCTATCCATCGCTTGAAGATTATTTGCGTCCACTATTAAAAGAAGGTTATCAAGTTTAAATCTATATGCAAGAGCTAAAGCTTCAAAGTTACTCCCCTCTTGCATCTCCCCATCTCCAACTATACAGACAACTTTTTGTGTTTTGTTTTGCATTTTAAAAGCTTGTGCTATCCCTACAGATATTGGTAGTCCATGACCTAGAGAACCTGTTGAAGCCTCTATCATGTAATCTAAGTTTTGAGTTAAACACCCTTTTATGCTTGAACCATTATAAAAGTTATCTAACTCCCCTTTTGGCAAAAATCCAAGCTCATTTAAAATCACATAATAAGCATAAGCACCATGCCCTTTAGAAAAAATCAATCTATCCCTAGAATTATCTTTAGCATCGTTTGTGTTATAGCTTAAAAAATCACGAAAAAGTGTAGTTAAAATCTCCACACACGATAGTGATGGTGCTAGATGTCCAGCTCCGCTATTGCAAGAAAGGGCTATTGTTTTTTCTCTTATATCTTTAGCATTTAACATCTACTTATCACCTAAACACTCAAACCAGTCTTTTGTCGCTTCTTTTATAGAACTCTCATCCCAAACAGGAGCCTCACACCATTGTTCAATGTTTTTTAGCATAATTTTTACACCATCTTCAAAACTAACCTTTGGTTTCCATCCTAAAACTTTTTTGATTTTACTAATATCTGCATAGGTAGAATCAGGCTCGCCAGGTCTTTTGGGGATATATTTTTTCTCTCCACCTAAAAGCTCAACAAGATAGTTTATACTGTAAGTATTATCACTTCCAACATTAAAAATCTCTCCAGTTATATCACTTTGACTTGCTATATAACAAGCATCTACAACATCTGTAACATAAGTAAAATCTCTTGTCTGCTTACCATCTCCTACAATTGTAAGTGGTTTATCATTTAAAAGTTGTGCTAAAAATACGCCAAAAACAGCCCCATAAGTTCCACTTGTACGATGTCTAACTCCATAAACATTAAAAAATCGCATAGATACAACTGGCATATCATATACTTGTCCCCAATGCATAACATATTGTTCTCCAACAGTTTTTGTATGTGCATAAGGATACTCTGGTGCAATTAGAGAACTCTCAGGTGTTGGATAAATTTCAGGAATTCCATAACATGAACTAGATGCTGCATATACAAACTTTTTTAGATTTTTACTTTTTTTTGCAGCTTCTAAAACTCTGATGGTGCCATCTACATTTGATTTATGATATTTTATAGGATTATTTATAGATGGGACTATATCAGCTAATGCAGCATAATGAAAAACAAAATCTACATCTTCAAAGTAACTATCTAATTCTGATTGATAGTCCCCTATATCTACTTGAACAAACTCTATCTTTCCTTTATGATGCTCGATATTATCCAATCGACCATTTGCTAAATTGTCAATAACTAATACTTCATAGTTATTTGCAACTAACAAATCAACCATATGTGAGCCTATAAAACCAGCGCCACCTGTTACTATTGCTTTCATTAACTACCTTTATATGAAATTATCATGGTCTTGTGGATTTTTAAGTCGCCATAAATAACGATTTACCTCATCCATTCTACAATTTACTCTACAATTTTTAATATCAAGTTCATTCTGTATATATTTATAAGACTTCTCTCTTCTTTGACCTTCCCAAATCTCCTCAAAACTATTATCATAGATATTTCCATAACAAAATTCATCTTTTCCCAAATATGCACTACATCCAAATACTTTCCCATCAGCAGCAATATAACCCCAAAAAAATGGAGTAGAGTAACATTTTTCATAAGGTTGTTTCTTCTGTACATGTTTTTTCATCGTATTAGCACGAAATACTATACTAAAATTTTCATCTGAAATATCATTTAATTCATCTTCTATGTGAAGCATTTTTGTGTAATCAATATCTTCATATTTATTTGTATCACTTGAAAGATGTTGAGAGTAAGGTTTTATAACTAAATAATCTACATCTAAATCTTTACATGTTTTAGCTAATATTTTAACCTCGTTCATATTTTGGGGAAGTAAAAGCATCTGTACACCAATAGTACATTTTAAACTATTTTTTTTTCTATAATCTAACGC
>WFPU01000159.1 GCA_015487435.1 Sulfurimonas sp. | reverse complement strand
TTATAATCTTCATAAATCAGTTTTAATACTTCATTTTTAGCTTTAATTTTATTTGCTAATGAATATAAAGTTTTATCGTTTATCTCATATATAGTTTTTAAATAAACGTTCAATAAATCTTCTAATTGCTTATTTAAAGCAGCTATTTCATCATAATTATATTGTTTTTGAAGTGAGTTTAATTTTGCTTTTTGAACAGAATTTATAAACTTTATTTTTATTGTTAAGTGCTTTATGTTATTAAATTTATTTGTTTCATCGTGTATTTCACTCCATCTATATCCATAAAAAATCACCATAAATATAGATAATACTAAAATAGCTACAACTATTGTATATTTTATTTTCATTTTATCTCATCACATTTTATATCAAGGGGTATTAATGTAATATTATTTTGAGCAAAAACTATAGATGAACAAGTAAAGAAAAGAAGAAAAATTATTTTCATAAATATATTCCAAAAAATTTATATAATTGAACTCTCTGAGCAACTAGATTTTATAGCTTCTAGATTACAAGTCAAGCTTGAAATGACAATAGATTCGTCATTCTGAAACAATAGATTCGTCATTCTGAACTTGATTCAGAATCTAATGGCTAATCAGAGAGTCCAATTAAATTATTATATCACAAAAGTTAAAATGTAATATCTTAAAAACCTTGCACCACCAGCTATTAAGATAAAGGTAAGAAAATTAATTCTAAGTAACCCCGCAACTAATGTTATTGGATCACCTATAATTGGTAACCAAGATAAAAAAAGAGCAACCACTCCATACTTATGTCCATATATTAAAGATTTTTTTCCAATTTTTGACGATTTTAGCTTAGTTTTTGTTTTTTCATAAAGCCAAAATCCGAGAAAATAGTTTAGGGTTATTGCTAAGATATTTCCAGATGATGCAACCAATAAAGCGGTTGTGCTATTCATCCCATTTTCTAAAGAGATAACAAATGCCACTTCTGATGAAAAAGGGAGTATTGTAGCAGCTAAAAAAGCTGATACAAATAAAGCTATTTCAGAGATAAAATATTCTCAATCGTTGAAGCTATCAATTTATCTCTAGCCTCAACAGATGTCCATGCAATATGTGGAGTGATATAAAGATTTTCTTTATTTTTAACGCTTAAAAGGGGATGGTCTTGTACCATTGGTTCTTTTGTTAAAACATCTAACCCAAAAAATATATTTTTCTCATCAATTATGCGTGCTATAGCATCTTCATTGATGATACCCCCACGACCAAGATTTAAAACAATAGCCCCATCTTTACAAGTTGACAACTGTTCATAATCTAAAAGATTGTTTGTTTTGTCATTTAGAGGTGCGTGAATAGTTATAATATCACAAGTTTTAAGTAGCTCATCTAAATTTTGTCTTTGAAAATCATCTGTGCGATTTACTCCACTTGTTGAGTAATAAAAAATATCTGCACCAAAAGCTTGTGCAATATTTGCAACACCTCGACCAATGGTTCCAAGTCCAATTATTCCCCATTTTTTACCTTTTATCTCAAAAAATGGCTTTGATACATCTGTAAAAATTGGACTGCGTGAATAGATTCCACTCTTTACAACCTCATCATAATAACGAGAGTGACCAATTAGATAAAGCAACATTGAAAAAGTGTGTTGAATTACAGAATCAGTTGAATAACCAGCTACATTTTTAACTTCTATCCCCAACTCTTTGGCTGCATCTAAATCAATATTATTCATACCAGTAGCAGCTACACAAATAAGCTTTAATTTTGAAACACTTTTCATATGCTCTTTTGTTATAATAACTTTATTACTAACGATAACATCTGCATCTTTTATTCGAGAAAGTGTTTGCTCTTGCGATGTAGTTTGAAAAGTCTCAACTTCACCAAAATTATCAAAAGCACTTAAATTTGTTTCTCCAAAAGTTAAAGTATCTAAAAGAATTATTTTCATATTATGCATCCTTAATTTTTTTAATCAACTCACGAGCTTGAAGTAATGTTTTTTCTATTTTACCAAAAGCGAGTGCAACTGCGAGTCTCCTACCCTTATGAGCTTCTGGTTTTGAAAACACTCTTACTATTGAATTATCTGCAAATATACTGTCATCTATATCTAAAACAGGGTTATAACTATCAACCTCTGATTTAAATGCTGCAGATACACCCTCCCCATAAAAAGTAAACCCAAGAGGAAGACCAAGGACTGCACGAATATGAAGTGCAAATTCACTTTGGCTTTGAGTGATTAGAGTTACCATCCCTGTATCGTGGGGACGTGGGCTTACTTCTGAAAAATAAACATCATCACCTTTTATAAAAAGCTCAACTCCAAAAATACCACGACCACCAAGACCATCTGCTATAGTTTTAGCCATCTCTTGTGAGCGCTGTTTTGCTAATTCACTCATCTCCATCGGTTGCCATGAAAAAACATAATCACCATCTAATTGCTCATGCCCAATTGGTTCACAAAAAACTGTCTCTTTTCCATTTCTTGCAGTAAGCATTGTAATTTCATAATCAAAATCAACAAATGCTTCAACTATCAACTCACTAGCATCACCGCGAGCCTCTTTAGCAATCTCCCAAGATTTATTCACATCCTCTACGCATTTAAGTACACTTTGTCCATGTCCAGAAGAACTCATAACAGGTTTAATAACACAAGGATAACCCATACGCAAAGATGCTTCTCTTAATCCATCTATAGTTTTTACAAACTCATAAGGACCAGTTTTTACTTTTAACTCCTCTACTGCAAAAGTACGAATATTTTTACGGTTCATTGTTTTATTAACTGCATCAGCATTAGGAATAATATTTAAACCCTCCTTTTCAGCTTCAAATAATGCCTCCATAGAGATAGCCTCTATCTCAGGTAAAATAAAATCAGGTTTTTCTCTACGCATAACTTCTAAAAGAGCATCTTTATTTTGCATATCTACAACGTAAGAACGATGTGCTACATGATGAGCTGGTGCGTTAGAATATTTATCTACAGCAATAGTTTCAAGACCTAATCTTTGAGCTTCTATCATAAGTTCTTTTCCAAGTTCACCAGAGCCAAGTATCATAATTTTTTTTGAGTTTGATTTTAGAGGTGCAGAGTATAACATGTGAATAATTTCCTTATTATGATGAAAATTTCTTTGACGAGCACATTTTACAAAGTAAAATGTAGCCGAAAAAGAGATGAATTTTCATTGTCATCTTTTTTAGAAATTATATCAAAATAGAATTATTATCGTTTTAATCCTATAAGAGTTTCAAGAAGTTGATCTGAAGTGGTAATCGTTTTACCATTTGCTTGATAACCACGCTGAACAACTATCAGTTGTGTAAGCGCACGTGAAAGATCAACATTTGAAGCTTCAAGGGCAGCTGCTTGAATGAAGCCACGCCCAGCAGTTGCAGCTGTACCAATAATAGGATCACCTGAATTGGCGGTTTGAACAAAGATATTACCACCCTCAGTTCCTAAACCTTCATTATTTGTAAATTTAGCCATACCAATTTGAGCAAGACCAAATGAACGCCCATTACTAAATGAACCAACTAATGTGCCACTTTGATCAATTCTAATACCAACTAAATCTCCACCAGTAAATCCATCTTGTGAAATACCTGATGTAGAAGATGGACTATCAAAACTTGTCATACCATCAAATGAGTTTGCAGTACCAAAACCAAGACTAATTTGTTGATCTGGTGCTGAACCATTATTTGCCGTAAAAGAGATATTTGGTGGATTATAAGTTGCTAAAGAACCATCATTATTAAATCTTACTGAACCTGTTTTCTCATTTGTAGGAGCTACAGTATCAATAGTTCCAGGTTGAGGAACAGATACAAGTAAATCCCATGTAGCACCAGTTGCAGCATCAACTGCAGTTTTTCTAAATTCCATTCTAAGAGTATGTTTTGAACCTAATGAATCAAATACATCAATTGAGCTTGAATGTGTAGCCGCATTAAAACTTTGCGAAAATGCTTTACCACCACTAGCAACTGGAAGGACTGAGTTTAGTGCTGACATATTTGTTATAAAACGACTGTTTTCAGTTACACCAGATTCAATTATGGATGTGATTTGTAAGTTAACATCGTAATCCTCGGCAGAACCACCTGGATTTGAGATCTCTAACTTACCTTGGTCATTTACAGAAACTTCTATATTTCCTAAAAGACCATCTCCATCATTATCTTGAGCTTGAACCTCCATAGCATTTCTTAAATCTGCAATAGTTTTAAATGTTTTATCTGCACCAACAGGAGCTGATGAACCAGTTGGATCATATCTATATCTATAAGCCGTTGTATGATCATCAGTACTAACCAATCCACTAGTAGCTGTATTTGCAGTCAGTCTAATATTATGTGACGCTGATGAGCTAGAGTTTGTATTTATTAAAGTTATCTGGTTTGTTACAGTATCGTATGACGCTGTAACTCCAGTTATTGAAGTTTGAGCATTTATCGCCGATACATATCTAGCACCATTTTGTGCAAAGGAATTAGTTGCAAGTCCACCAGATGTTGTTATTTGGTGAGTAGTACCATCGTCAAGCGTAAACTCAATATCTAATTCAGCAGCTCCAGCATCTACACCAGCTTGTCCATCACCATCATTATCTCCACCAGTACCAGTTACTGTTGAGCTCTCAAAGGCTATCCAAACACCTTGATCTGTTTGTAGAGAAAAAGCTTCACCTGTTTCGTTAAACATAACACCTAAATCACCAGATGCAATAGCATTACCATTTGCATCAAGTGCTGGTAGAGTTGGAAGTGCTGGAGGAGGGCCAGATGGCACTTCATATGCTGGAGAATAATTTTCAACAATTGGTCCAGAGTTCAAATTACTCTTTAAAATCACTTCTGCAGTTGCTTGAGCTGGAGTTGTAAGTCCTGGTGGGATATTAATATTAGTAATTGGAGCTGTTGAATCAACTTTTCCTGTCGCTTCATCTCTTAACCAACCTTGTACTATAAAACCATTATTATCTACAAAATTTCCATTTGCATCAAACTTAAAGTCCCCTGCACGAGTATATTTATAAGTATTTCCACTGTCTGGCGATACTATATAAAAACCATCACCTTGAATAGCGACATCTGTATTTTTATCAGAGTTTTGAACTGAACCCTGAGAAAAGATACGTGTCATTGAGCTTACAGTAGAACCAAGTCCAACTTGAACTGGATTTTTACCACCAAGCTGACCTTGTGGAGCTGTGGCTATCGCCTTAGTTTGAGCTAAAAGATCAGAAAAATTGGCACGAGAGTATTTAAAACCTACAGTATTAACATTTGCAATATTATTTGCTTCTACATCCATCGCAACCTGATGCGATTGTAATCCAGATACACCGGAGAAAAGTGATTTTAACATTTTAAATCCTTTTTATATCTACTTATCAAAAGTAAATTATATTAGTATAGTTATAGAGCATTAAGTGTGCCAACTTTTAATGCAAAAAAATATTTTATTTTTGATAAGTTTATTTGTATGTAGTGGGAAAATGCTTAAATAGATTAATTAAATCTATGCATCCATATTAAGAGCTTTTTGCATCATTTCATCAACTGTTGTTATTGATTTTGAATTTGAATCAAAAGCTCTTTGAAGAATTATTAGTTCTGTTAGAGCAGTCTCCATGGTTACATTAGAAGTTTCAAGTCTAAAAGTCATCACATTTGCTCCAATAACATTTTTGCCGTTTTCATCTTTAAATATAATAGGATCTCCGCTATTTGAGCTCTCTCTAAATCTAGCACCTGAGGCACGTTCGAGTCCATCATCATTGCGAAAGTGAAAAACTGCAACTTGACCAACAACACTTTGAAGACCGTTTGAAAAAGTCGCTACAACTTCAGCATTCCTGTTAATATCATAACCAACTAAATCACCGCCAATAGTTCCATCTGATAAAGATGAAGATGATGGTGGTATATTTGCTATTGTGGTTACACCTGAATATCCGCTACCTAAATCGATGGTAACTTGTGAACCATTATTATCAATAGTAGTCAAAGTGCTTGAGAGCATCTCTCCAGATGGACCAAAAAAAGCTTTACCATTTTGAGTATCATAAATTGTACTGCCATCGAGGGTCTCAGTAGTTGCTACCACATCCCACTGACTACCAGGTTCTACTTGAGGTATTGATTTTGTAAATGTAAGTTTTATTTGATTTCTATTATTCTCTGAATCTACTACAGCAGCACCCATTGTTCTAACTTCATCATCTGTACCTAAATTTCCTATAAACTGTGCATTAGTAGATGCAACAGATGGATATGTCAATGTATTTGGAAAACTTAATTTTGTTTGTTCTCCTACATTTTTAAGGGCTACATCATCCAGTACTGTTGTTAAGGTATTAGTTGCAAAATCTATATTAGTCCCCATACTTCCTAATACGTATGAACCATCAGGAGTTACTAAATCTGAATTTTGATCAAAAGTAAATTCTCCAGCACGGGTGTAAAGGTTTTCTCCATTGTTTACAATTCCAAACCAACCATCACCCTCTATCGCCATATCAGTACTACGATCAGATAGTGCAAATGATCCCTCTGAAAGGTCTATAGAAGTTGATTGCAACCTTACTCCACCCCCAATTGAACTTGGGTTTACAGAGTTTGACATACCATTTTGCATATCTTCAAAAAGGGAAGAAAATTCTGCATTGTATCCACGAAAACCTGTAGTAGATATATTGGCAATATTATCTGCTACTACATCTATTGCGGATTGACCAGTTTTAATTCCAGATATCCCACTATAGTAAGCTTGAGTCATCATAATAAACTCCTTTAATTTATTTCATAAATTTAAGAGAAATTCTTCCACTTATTTATGATTGTGCTAGTGCAATTTTTAATATATCTCTGCAATATCATTTATATTGACATAAGTTGAACCAACTTTTACAAGTGTATCACTACCTTCAAATCTAACTGATTCAATTGGATATGCACCCATCCTTGTAGTTTGAGCAGTTCCGCTTTCATCATTATAAGTAGCTGTAACATAGTAAACACCACTTTCTGCTACACTACCATCACTTAGTGTACCATCCCAATCAAATTGATATACACCTGATGGATTTGGTTCAATTTCCATACTACTTACAATGTTTCCTGCACTATCAAGTATTTCCAAATTTCCACTTGCTATACTCTCTGGAAAATATACCTCAAATGAAGATACACTACCTTCATCATAACCAATAGCATTACTTCCTAAATCAGCTGTTTTACCAATTGCAGCAATAGTGGAAAATTGTTGTGAACTACCTAACGAAGCAGCTAAATCTGCAAGAGCTTTATTTGTATTCTCAGAAGCTTCTAGAGTAGCTAGTTGAGATGTTTGATCTAAAATCTTTGCACTATCCATAGGTTCTGTCGGATCTTGATGTTGTAATTGAATAAGAAGTAGTGTCATAAAGTCATCTTTATCAAGAGCCGTCTTATCCTCTACCTTTTTTGTTGTAGTATAGTCTCCATATGTTGCTAAATTATCACCTACTGAATTGATTGCCATGATATATCCTTTTTATGCATAACTAGGAACGATAATTTCTAAAGAACTTAATATCTCTTCATTTTGCTCTTCGTTATCAAAATAATTATATTCTTCGTTCGCTCTATTTTGAGAATTTTGTTGATGTCCATTATTTGAACTAGAGTTCTCTGAGTCACTGTTAAAGTTAAATGTAGCATTATTTATTCCATTATTAGAAAGTTGTGTTTTTAAATCATTAACATTAAGCGCTAAAGCATTAATAGCTACATTATTTGATGTTAAATTTATATGCAAATTTTTTCCACGCTGAATAACTGTTAAATCAATTGCCCCGAGATTTTGTGGGTTTAGTTTAACTTTAACTCTAGTAAATGGAGATTTATAATCTTCTATAGCAGTTTTTACATCTGTTGATAAATATTTTATCATTTGCTTCGCTTCGTTTAGTTTTACTTCAAAACTATCTGCTTTATATGTATTCATCTGATCTATTTTAACTGTACTCTCTTGTGTGCTTGAATCTCCACGTAGCAATGATTCAAATGATTTGCCTTGCTGTAATCTAGCTGAAGGTATCTCATTTGTTATACTTGGTGCTATAACTTTTGCTGTAGAAACTGAAAAATCAGCTGTTAAATTTGCCGATGATTGAGTAGGTTTTTCACCGCGAAGCAATAATTTTAAAGTATTATCTGCTCTTTGTTTTGGAGTTTTTTCCTCTAACGGTTGAAACTGCTTAGCAAGCACTATTTGCTCAGTAGTTACAACTTCAACTCTATTTTGAGCTTTAAATATAGGTGTTTGCTTTAAATCAGTTTGAATCTTTTCGTTTATTTTTTGATCAGCTCTAGCCTCAACTTTAGTATCTGATTTTGTATCTAATTTAATCTCTTTTTTCTCATTTTGCTCTACAATATTTGAAGAGTTATTTATTGTTTTTGTAGATTTTTTATCAGATTTAACTTCTTGCTTAACTTCTACTGCTCCATTTACATCATTAGATTTTACTTGTTCTTTAGTAGTTACACTATCTTTTTTTAGAGCCTCTACTGGAATCTCTGCAACTTTAGTATTTGATTTTGCTTGAATTTGCTCTAACGTTATTTTACTTATATCAATATCAAATTTTTTAGCAAGTGCTGCTAGACCTTTTAATGTTTGAGGCAGTTCTTTTATTTGTGATTGTTTATAACCGTCGCTTTGCATTATCTGCTCACGAAGATAGCTCTTTGCATCACTAATTAGATGTTTTAGCTCTTTGGATGTTAAATTTTGAGTAATCTTTGGATTTAATCCTAAAGGTTCCTCTTTTAATTTAACATCTTCATTTTGCAAAAGTGATAACAAACCGTCTAATTTTTTATCGCCCTTAGATAGATTCTTTACATTTTTAACATCACCATCCAAAGATAACATTAAGGCTCCATTTTGGATAAGTTTTGAGTCATCCTTTAGTTCACCTTTTATCTTAACCCCTTTTAAGAGCTCACCAAAAGATAAAGTTGGTTTTTCATCAGTAGTTGATAAATTTATAGGTGAAGTTGATTTAACTTCAGCCTTAGAATCAATAAGAATCATAATATGTTCCTTAGGTTTCCCATATTTTAGGGATTTTACACAATTAAAGCATTAATGGTTCCAAATTTTTGCCGATATGCTTGAATGAGAAAAATTATAATTTTATTATTTTGTGTATCTTTATTTGCACAAAGCCCTTTTGAGAGCATTATCACACCACCACATCAAGCAAACATGTTTAATACAAGTAAAAGTAAGCTAAATGTAAAAGTCAGTGAAAATAAAAAAATAAAGTGTAGATA
>WFPU01000158.1 GCA_015487435.1 Sulfurimonas sp. | reverse complement strand
GATGGAGTGTCAGGTTTGGAATGACGATGTTTTGGTGCCTCGTCATTCTGAACTTGATTCAGAATCTAATTTTACATTAATAGGAAAATAAATGAAATTTAGTGGTACAAATGTTTTAGTAACGGGTTCAAGTCGTGGTATTGGTGCAGAGATTGCAAAAACTCTTGCAGGTTTTGGTCTTAAAGTATGGATTAACTATAGAAGTGGTGCAGCAGAAGCTGATGCTGTAAAAGATGCTATCGAAGCAGCAGGTGGAAAAGCTGCTGTTATCGGTTTTGATGTGAGTGATGAGGTAGCATTTATCGATGCACTTAAACTTATTAAAGAGAGTGATGGTGGACTTTCATATTTGGTTAACAATGCTGGAATTACAAATGATAAACTAGCTCTTCGTATGAAAACAGATGATTTTATGAGTGTAATAAATGCAAATCTTACATCTTGTTTTATTGGTTGTCGTGAAGCTATGAAAATGATGCGCAAAAATAAATTTGGTTCAATTGTAAATATCTCTTCTATTATTGGGGAGACTGGTAATGCTGGACAGACAAACTATGCTGCTTCAAAAGGTGGAGTAATAGCTATGACAAAAAGTTTTGCACTAGAAGCTGCAACAAGCGGAATTCGTTATAATTCAGTAACACCAGGCTTTATCTCTACAGAGATGACAGAAGTGCTTCCTGAAGAAGTAAAAGAGGGTATAAATGCAAAAATACCAATGAATCGTATGGGTCAAGCAAGAGAAATTGCTGAAGCTACAGCTTTCCTTTTGAGTGATCATTCTAGTTATATAACTGGTGAAACATTAAAAGTTAATGGTGGTATGAATATGGCATAATTTATGTTCCATTACTTAAAACTTAAGAATATTGTGTTATAATTCACAAATTTAAAATAAAATATAGGAGCTATAATGGCACTTTTAGAAGACATTAAAGAAGTAGTAGTAGAACAATTAAGCGTTAGCGCAGATGAAGTTAAAGAGGATGCAAAATTTGTTGAAGATTTAGGTGCTGATAGCCTTGATGTTGTTGAACTTGTAATGGCTTTAGAAGAAAAATTTGATATTGAAATTCCAGATGATGAAGCTGAAAAAATTCAAACTGTTAAAGATGTAATCGCTTATATTGAGAGCAAATAATTTATATGCCTTATGGCATATAATACTTTAAAAATATTTTTATGAATTAGTTAAAAGCTAATTTTTAAAAGTATTTATTTTTATGGAGATATTAATGAAAAGAGTTGTAGTAACTGGCTTAGGAATGATTAATGCGGTTGGAAATGATAAAGAGAGTTCATTTAAAGCTATTTGTGAAGGTGAGTGTGGAATAGACACAATTACCTTGTTTAATCCAGAAAACTATAGTGTTAAAATTGCTGCTCAAGTAAAAGATTTTGATCCAACAACTGTAATGGCTCCAAAAGAAGTTAAAAAAGCTGATAGATTTATCCATTTAGGTTTAAAAGCTGCAAAAGAGGCAATGACTGATGCAAATCTTGAAGAAGATACAGATATGGAACGTTTCGGAATAAGTGCAGGTTCTGGGATAGGAGGATTACCTTCAATTGAAAAAAATTCCATTATTTTAGAAAATCGTGGTCCAAGAAGAATATCTCCTTTTTTTATTCCTGGAGCATTAGTAAATATGCTTGGTGGTTTTGTTTCTATTGAACATGGGACAAAAGGACCAAATCTTTCTTCAGTAACGGCTTGTGCAGCTGGAACTCATGCTATAAGTGAGGCTGCTAAAACTATTATGTGTGGTGGAGCAGACAAGATGTTAGTTGTATCTGCGGAGTGTGCTATTACTGGTGTTGGTGTTGGTGGATTTGCTGCAATGAAAGCACTATCTACTAATAATGAAAATCCAAAAACTGCTTCTCGTCCTTTTGATGCTAATCGTGATGGTTTTGTTATGGGTGAGGGTGCTGCTGCACTTGTATTAGAAACTTATGAAGATGCTGTTGCTCGTGGAGCTAATATATATGGTGAGTTAATAGGTTTTGGCGAGAGTGGTGATGCAAACCATATTACAACTCCATCTCTTGATGGACCAGCTCGCGCTATGAAAGCTGCTTATAAAATGGCAGGCGAACCGAAGCTTGACTATGTAAATGCTCATGGTACATCAACCCCAATCAACGATAAAAATGAGACAGCAGCTGTTAAAGAATTACTTGGTGGTAAAGAAAATTGTCCCCCTATGAGTTCAATTAAGGGTCAAATCGGTCACTGTCTTGGTGCAGCTGGTGGTATTGAAGCTGTTACATGTTTAATGGCTATGCGTGATGGTATTTTGCCTCCAACTATAAATAACGAAACACCTGATGAAAATTGTGATTTAGATTATGTAACAACAGGATCAAGAAAAGCTGAGTTAAATATAGTGATGAGCAACTCTTTTGGTTTTGGTGGAACTAATGGTGTTCTTATTTTTAAGAAAATCTAATTAAGGATTTAACTTGGCTACATATTTAGATTTTGAAACAAAAATAAAAGCTATTCAAGAAGATATAATATCTGCACGTGTTCGTCATGATGATAATAAAGTTGCAGAATTAGAAGTAAGCCTTGATAAAGCAGTTAGTAAAATTTATAATAATTTATCAGATTTTCAAAAACTTCAACTTGCTCGTCATTTAGATAGACCTTATGCTCTTGATTATATTAATTTATTGATGAGCAATAAGTATGAAATTCATGGAGATCGTCATTTTCGTGATGATCCTGCAATTATTTGTTACCTCGGTTATATTGGTGGGCAAAAAGTTATGGTTATTGGTGAACAAAAAGGTCGTGGTACAAAAAACAAAATTAAAAGAAATTTTGGGATGCCACATCCAGAAGGGTATAGAAAAGCTCTTCGCGCTGCAAAGATGGCAGAAAAATTTGATATTCCTATATTAATGCTAGTAGATACACCAGGTGCATATCCAGGAATTGGTGCAGAGGAGCGTAATCAAAGTGAAGCTATTGCCAAAAACTTACTAGAATTAGCAGAACTAAACACTCCAACTATCTCTATCGTTATTGGTGAGGGTGGTTCTGGTGGAGCTTTAGCTATAGGTGTTGCAGACAAATTCGCTATGATGCGTTATTCAGTTTTTAGTGTAATTTCACCTGAGGGTTGTTCAGCAATTTTATGGAATGATCCTAAAAAAGCTGAAGATGCAACAAAAGCTATGAAAATAACAAGCAGTGATTTAAAAGAGCTTGATTTAATCGATGATATTATTGATGAACCATTAATTGGAGCACATAGAGATCGTGATAGCGCTGCAAAAGCGATAGGTGATTACTTTTTAGATGAACTTGCTAAGCTTCGTGCAATGAGTGAAGAAGAAAGAATGGAAGCTAGATATAATCGTCTAACAGGCATGGGTGCTTTTAGTGAAGAATAAAGATAGCAACGCATTTTTTTTCATTGTTTTTTAAATGTATTTTCTCACTCCCATATAACACAACCACTTTTTTTATAATTAAAATTTAATCTTTTTTATATAAGGGATCTACTTTTGGTCTCTTTAATCTTTTTCCCTCTTTAGAAAATTTTATTAAATCTTCCACTGTTTTTATTTTTTTATTTAAATTTTTCATACTTAAATTAAATAATGCTAATGTTGTAACTACATCACTCATAGCTCTATGATGTGATGCATTTGGATTTAAATCATAATACTCACTAAGGTAAGACAATCCATATC
>WFPU01000157.1 GCA_015487435.1 Sulfurimonas sp. | reverse complement strand
TTTATATTTCATATATTCTCTTTTGTTTGAAAATTTTAAAAATTATATCTAAGTGACCGTTTACATATTAATTAATATTAATTAATTAATTTCTGATAATTTAATTTATGCCTTTTATTATGTTTAGTATGATAAAATAAAAATAATTTCTTTGTAACTATATAGTAAGTTATATAATTACATATATAAGGTTGAGAATGCTACAAGCATTAATGGGTAAATTTTTTAGTACTTCTAATGATAGAGAACTTAAAAAATATAGAAGAATAGTTGAAAAAATAAATAAGCTTGAAGAAAAATATCAAGCAATGAATGATGAAGAGTTAAAAGAAAGCTTTAATAAATTAAGAAAAAGTGTTGTTGAAGACAATGTATCTTTAGATGATGTAATGGAGGATTCTTTTGCTATAACTAGAGAAGCTAGTGTTAGAACATTAGACATGAGGCATTTTGATGTTCAGCTTATTGGCGGTATTGTACTACACGAAGGTCGAATTGCTGAGATGAAAACAGGAGAGGGTAAAACTCTTGTAGCAACTCTAGCAATTGTTTTAAATGCTATGAGTGGTAAGGGTGTACATCTTGTTACTGTAAATGATTATCTTGCTAAACGTGATGGACAAGAGATGGCTCCATTGTATGAATTTTTAGGCTTTAGTGTTGGCATTATTTTAGATGACATGCACGATCCAGTTATTAAAGGTGAAGCATATAAAGCTGATATCACTTATGGTACAAATAATGAGTTTGGGTTTGATTTTTTAAGAGATAATATGAGTTATTCAGCAGACCATATGGTTCAAAGAAATCATAATTTTGTAATTGTTGATGAAGTTGATAGTATTTTAATTGATGAAGCTAGAACACCACTTATTATCTCTGGCCCAACTAATATGAATATGCAAGACTATACTAGAGCAAATGAGATAGCTTTACAGCTTGTTAAAGATGAACACTTTACAGTTGATGAAAAAGATAAAGTTATTTTAGTTACAGAAGAGGGTAATGCAAAAGCAGAAGAACTGTTTGGTGTTGAGAACTTATTTAGCCCAGAAAATGCTTCTTTATCTCACATTTTAGATCAAGCATTAAAAGCAAATTATTTATTTGAAAAAGATGTTGATTATGTTGTTAATGATAATGAAGTTATTATTGTTGATGAGTTTACAGGTCGTTTAAGTGAAGGTCGTCGTTTTTCTGAGGGTCTTCATCAAGCTCTTGAAGCAAAAGAAAAAGTAGAGATAAAAGAAGAAACTCAAACGTTAGCTGATATTACATTTCAAAATTACTTTAGAATGTATGATAAACTAGCTGGTATGACGGGTACTGCTGAAACTGAAGCAACAGAGTTTGCACAAATATACTCACTAGATGTTGTGTCTATCCCTACAAATATACCTATTTCAAGAAAAGATTTAAATGATCTTATCTATAAAACAGAGAAAGAAAAATTTGATGCGGTTATAAACACAATTAAAAAGCTTTCAAAAACAGGTCAACCTGTTTTAATTGGTACAGCTTCAATTGAAAAATCTGAAGCGCTTCATACAGTTTTAAAAAAAGAAAAAATTGCACACACCGTATTAAATGCTAAAAATCACGAACAAGAGGGTGAAATCATTAAAAACGCTGGTAGTAAAGGCGCTGTAACAATTGCTACAAATATGGCTGGTCGTGGTGTTGATATTAAAGTAAATGATGAAGTACGCGCACTTGGTGGTCTTTATATAATTGGAACAGAAAGACATGAAAATCGTCGTATAGACAATCAACTTCGAGGTCGTTCAGGAAGACAAGGTGATGCCGGTACTACACAATTTTATCTATCTTTAGAAGATAACCTACTTCGTATTTTTGGTAGTGATAAGATTAAATCTATCATGGAAAGATTAGGTGTTGAAGATGGTGAATATATAGAATCTAAAATGGTTACACGTGCAGTTGAAAAAGCTCAGAAAAAAGTTGAAAATATGCACTATGATGGTCGTAAGCAGATTGTTGAGTATGATGATGTAGCAAATGAGCAGAGAAAGATAGTCTATAAGTTTAGAAATCAGCTTTTAGACAAAAATTACGATATAGCATCTAAAATTGAAGAGATTAGAATTGAGTATATTGAAAAAGAGTTAAGCAGTGTAGATATCTTTAATGGTGGTTCTAGAGAAGATTTTAATTTAGAGAAATTTTTTAAACAAATTCATGAAAATCTTAATTTAGAGTTTAACCCACAAGAGTTTACCTCGTATGAGTATGAGGAGCTAGTGCAAGCTCTAACGCATAATATTAAAAAAGCTTATGATGAAAAAATGAGCGTAGTAGATAAAGAAGTGCGTGATGAAGTGGAGCGTAAAGTTTATTTAGAGATGCTAGATAAAGCTTGGCGTGAACATCTTTATCAAATGGATATTATGAAAACAGGGATTAGGCTTCGTGCATATAATCAAAAAGATCCACTAGTTGAATACAAAAAAGAGAGTTTTAGCCTTTTTACTGAGCTTATTAGCGATATTAAATCAAGCACCATAATTCATCTTCAAATTATTCAATTTAGAATGGAGTCTCCCGAAGAAGAAGCAAGAAAAATGATGGAAAGTATTGAAAATCAGAAAAAAGTGCAAGAACTTGCTATGAGACTTAGCAATGAAGAAAATGATCATTCATCTAAAAAAGTAGCCAGAAACGATCCTTGTCCATGTGGTAGTGGAAAAAAATATAAACATTGTTGTGGTAAAAGTGGACCTAAAAAGGGTTTATTTGCTGGAGAGGCTGCTGTTGCATCTTGAAAAATAATATAGTTCCATATTTAGTTAAAAGATTTCTAAGATTTGATAATGACCAACCATTTATTTTCTTATCTGCGCTATTGGCATTTTTGGGAATAGCTCTTGGTGTGATGGTTCTTTTGATAGCAATGGCACTAATGAATGGCTTTGATAAAGAGTTTAGAAAAAAATTAACTGTAATGAACTATCCATTAACTGTAATACCTAAATTTTATGGTTCAGTTAATGAAAACTTACTCATTGATTTAGAACAAAAATTTCCAGATTTAGCTTTTAGTCCATATGTTCAATCAGCTGTAATGGCTAGAAGTGGTTCAAAACTCGAAGGTGGATATATCTTTGGTGTAAACTTCAAAGATGAAGCCAAAGTAAACTCCATACTTGCAAAAGCCATCTCTGGCGCGGATATAGATAAATTTGATGTATTAGTTGGTAAATCTTTAAAAGATGAATTTAATCTATTATTAAACGATAAATTAATGTATATATTTACTAGCGTTGAACCAGGAGGATTGTCTATAACACCCCGTATTAAACGTTTTGAAGTAAAAGGTATTTTTGATTCAGGCTTAACAGCTTATGATAAAGCATATAGTTATACATCCCTTTCATCGCTTCAAGTAATACTTAGGATACCATCTAACCAATATGATGGTATACATATATTCTCAAAAGATCCCCATGCTGACATATTAAAAATAAAAGAAGAGTTACCAATAGATGTATCAATTAAAGGTTGGTGGCAAGATAATATAAACTTTTTTGCAGCCTTAGAGCTTGAAAAAGTTTCTTTATTTATTGTATTGATGTTAATAATACTTATAGCTTCAATAAATATAATATCTTCACTTTTGATGACAGTTATGAATAGAAGAAGTGAGATAGCTTTGCTTATGTCTCTTGGTGCAACTTCAGCGGAAGTAAAAAAAGTATTTTTATACTTAGGTATAGTAATTGGAATTGCTGGAATATTATCTGGTATAGTGCTTGGAATGAGTGGAATATGGGTACTTAGTACTTTTGATATAGTATCTCTTCCAAAAGATGTATATCCAACAAGCACATTACCACTTGATTTAAGTGTTAAAGATTTCTTTTTTATTGTTTGTGGAGCATTTGTTATAGTGTTATTATCTGCATATTATCCAGCTAAAAAAGCCAGCGAAGTTGATATATTGACAGTTTTAAGAAATGAGTAAAATTATTTTTCTTCTTCTTTTGATTTAAATAAGTAAAAAGGTAAAGATAGAGTTCTTTTAATGATGTTTAATGGAGCTACTATGATATCTTTGGCTATCATAGATTTAACTTTTGGATTATCTAACTTACCAGTTACTTTTAATGTTGTTGAAATTGTATCTTCCCCAAGTAATATATACCCAACTAAAGGTATTTTAGAAGCAGTGCTTCCTAAGTCAGTTTTTAAATTTAACTCTAAATCAATGCTGTTATTTTTAAAGCTAGAGGTACCACGACCAACTATATTCATCTCTTTAGATTCAAGCTGGATATCTTGTAATTTATATATTTCATCTTTATATTTAAAATTTATATAAGCTCTATCTATAAACAATCCCTTTTTATTATATCCAGGCAGTGAAAAAGTTACTAGCGATGGAATAGTATTAACAAAAGCAAGAATATTATTTAGAATTTTATATTCAAAGACAGTAGTGTCTCTAATAAATAAAATTCCACTATATTGCTCTAAGTTTCCTTTTATACTAAAATCAAAACTTCCATTTTTAAATTTTGATAATGCAAAAAGATTTTCCATAAATTTTTCTCCAAATTTTTCTCCATAAATATAAAACTGATCATTTTTCAGCTTAAAACCTGCTTTTCCTTTTTTATACACCAATTGAGCTGTTGTAACGTTATTGTAATGTTGTAGATTTATCTCATCTGCTATGGCACGTCTTTTATCGCTTAGATAAATAAAGGAATCTTTGAAATTAATAGATACATTTTTTTTCATATCTTCATCAGGTGTTGTTTTTAAATCTTTTAAAAGATTTAAAACCGTGTCTAAGTTAATTCCTATATTTTTCCCTTTTATAGAGATTTTTTCTGATATAGATACATCTATATTATTGTTTATATTTATTTTGGTTATATCATCTTTGAGTTTTCCTTTTAATGTATAATTAGATATAAGTTCATTATTAATACTTAAAATATTATATGGATAATCTATATTTGCTAAAAAATTGATATTGTTACTATTGTGATTTTGATAAAGTGAAAGTTTTCCATTTGATATTTGGTATTTTTGCAAAAATGGTGAGTATGGTTTTAATTTTGAGAGTGAATTAAATGAGATATCCCACTTCTCTTTTGATATCATTGCAGCTATATCTAAGTTTGATGTATGCATTATGGTTTGGTTGTCTATCGAGCTAATATTGAATTTAATATTTTTAAATGAATTATTTGAATCTTTGTTATATGCAAATAAATCATCTATTATGAATTCTGAAGCATTAGCTACTAAACTGTTTTTATATAGCTCAATCTTTGGTTTATTTACATTACACTCAAGAGTCCCAATATTAAATTTAATATTCTCTTTTGAGAAGATAGATAGCTTGTCATCTGCGTAAGATAGATTAAAAAATGCGGTAGATTGAGATAGCTTAATAACCTCATTATTAAATTTAACAATATCAACATCTAGTTTTGTTGATAAATTTTTTAAAGAAGTATTACCAGATACATAAGCTGTAGCCACATCATTTAAGTTAACTTCTGTTGTTGGAATAGTAGCAAATAGTGTATCTAAATTAAATGGTACAGAGAGTTTATTGATTGAAAATTCATCATCATTATAATCCCAACTAGATTTAGATATATTAATTGTATCATTCTTAGGTTCTATCACATATTTAACTAGTAGTTTTTGTTTGCTTGTATTTAGTTTTAAAGTTTTATCTATATCTATTTTATTTACATCAAAATCAATGAAACCAGTATCATTTTTTAAATCTAATTCCGCTACAACATTAGCTTTAGCAATGTCCTTATATCTTGCAGACATTTTTTTAATTTTAACATCAAAGTTATTTAGATACACAACAGTATTTTTTAGGTCCAAATCTAATCCAAGGTATGTAAAGTTTGCCTTATTAGTATAAAAATATCCTTTTGCATCTACATCTTGTGATATTAAATTTATGTCAAGCTTTAAATCAGTATACAAATATCCAGAGTTTTGAATGAAAGGTAGTTTAATTCCATATACATTTAATAGATATAATAGATGTTTATCTACCATGCCATCAAACTGAAGATAGAGTGCTAGTTTTTCTTCAATACCATTAAAATCAATTTTTAGCCAACTAGAATCAAGTTTAAACTCATATGTTGATGAATCATTAGGGATTATAAACAGCACACCCTCTTTAAATACTAAATCTGTACTTTTAGTATGGATAGCGTCAAGCTTAGGATGATATGTGTAGTTAAATTTATTACCATTAAGATGTAGATAGAAATTTTTTAATGTTGTTTGTGGATTTTTAAAATCAATCCAACCATAAGCACTTTTTAGTGTTATATACTTCATCTCAATTGCTTCATTTATCC
>WFPU01000156.1 GCA_015487435.1 Sulfurimonas sp. | reverse complement strand
ATATGGATGATAAATTTTTAACTCACTAGCATGAAGTAAAAGTCTATGACAATCATAGATAGAGCGTATTAGCTTGTTATGTTCCCCTCTACCATACTTAGTATCACCTAATATATGATGAGATATATGTTTCATGTGGCGTCGAAGTTGATGTTTTCTGCCAGTACAAGGTTTCAACTCCACTAAAGAGTATCTAGTTTTATCATATCTCCCTACAGCGTGTGGAATCTCAACTTTAGCTAATGTTTTATAGTAAGTTAAAGCAACTTGAGCTTCTTTATCTGTGTTTGCTTTTTTATCTGCAATCTTGTCTAGTTTTTCTTTTAGTGGGTGGTCTATCTCTCCACTGCCATCTGCAAAACCTCTTACGATAGCTAAGTATGTTTTTTCAATTGTATGGTTTTTAAACTGCTCTGAGACTAGGTTTGTAACCACTTTATCAAGTCCAAAAAAAAGTACTCCAGAAGTTGGTTTATCTAGTCTATGAAGTGGATAAACATATTTACCTATTTGATTACGCAACATCTGAACTGCAAATTGAGTTTCATCTTTATCGATTGGGGAGCGATGAACTAGTAAACCGCTTGGTTTATTTATAGCTATAAAATAATCATCTCTATAAAGTATCTCTAATTCATAATTTTCACTACTATCAATCACGTTTAGTAGTTTTTCTCTTTTTATTTGTTGCTTTCATCTGTTTTTTTGTTTTGGCTATATTGGAAGTATTTTTATTGTACTGGCGCTCTTTTTTTCCAGTTGGTTTTTTATGCTCAGATTTCATTTTCACTTCATCAATATCTTTACGGCGAATATTTGGATCAGGCTCAAATCCTTTAACTACATCTTTATCTATTTTTTCCCCTATTAAGCGTTCTATCTCTTTCATATCATACTTTTCATAAATATCTATAAGTGAGATAGCCTCACCCTCACGACCAGCACGACCAGTACGCCCAACACGATGAATATAATCTTCAGGAATCCCAGGGAGTTCGTAGTTTATAACATATGGTAGATGCTCAATATCAAGTCCACGAGATGCAATATCAGTAGCTACAAGAACTTTAAATTGTCCCTCTTTAAACTGAGCCAAAGTTTTAGTACGATTAGCTTGAGTTTTATCACCATGAAGAACTCCACACTTAAGACCATCTTTTTTAAGCTCTATCACTAATTCATCTGCACTTTTTTTAGTTTTTGTAAATACAAGTACTTGTCTAAAGTTACGCGAACCAATGATGTACGCACATAAAGCTGCTTTTTTATCAGTATCTACCATATAGGCAATTTGATTAATTGTATCTACTGTTGTGTTTTTCTTTGCTGTTTCAATAAATTGGGGGCTTCTAAGAATTAGTTTTGATAGTTTTCTAACCTTATCACTGTATGTAGCTGAGAAAAGAAGTGTTTGATGTCTTTTTGGAAGAAGTGGGTGAGTAGTCCTTATCTCTTTTACAAACCCCATATCTAACATTCTATCTGCTTCATCTACTACAAATATTTCAACATTAGAGAGGTCTAATCCTTTTGAGTGATGTTCTATAAGGCGACCAGGAGTTGCAATAACAATATCTACACCCTCTTTTAAAATGCGTTGCTGATACTCAATATCTTTACCGCCAACTAAAATAGCTATGTTTAATTTTAAATTTTTTGAAAAACTTATCATGTCTTCATGTATCTGAAGAGCAAGTTCACGAGTTGGAGATAAAATAACACCACGCAAAAGTCTGTTTTTATCAGCATTAGTTGCACGAAGCCTTTGAAGCATTGGTAAACCAAAAGCAGCAGTTTTACCAGTACCAGTTTGAGCTGTAGCAAAAACATCCTCTTTAGCTAAGACTAAGGGTATAGCTCTTGTTTGAATCGTTGTAGGGTTTTTATAACCTAAATCTTTTATAGCACTAAGAAGTGGTTTCATAACACCTATTTTTTCAAATGACATAAAGTATCCATATATTTTATTTATACGAAATTTTAGCATATTAAAGCTATAATTGGCTAAAACAATAGATTAAGCGATATTTAATGATTAGAAGAAATCTTAAAAAGATAAGTAAAAGTGAAAAAATAAAAAAATTTATCTCTAAATATAAAGTCCCTAAAGAATATCTATCTACAAATAGAAAGATGGTATCAAGAGCTGTCTTTGTAGGTCTTTTTATAGCTTTTATACCTATGCCTATGCAGATGCTTCTTGTTATTGCTATGATGCCATTTTTTAAATTTAATGTTCCTATAGGTCTTGCTATGTGTTGGATTAGTAATCCTTTTACAATGGCACCAATGTATTATATGGAATATATGACAGGCTCTTTCCTTTTAGGAAATGAAACTTTAGATGTTGAAATGACAATAGAATGGTTTAGTAGCCATCTTGATGATATCTTTGTAAGCCTTTATACGGGTACACTTTTTTATGCGATAAGTGTTTCAAGTTTGGGTTATTGGTTAGTAAATCATTTTTGGAAATCATCAGTATATAGAGATAAAAAACTTCATCCAAAAAAGAGAAAAAAGTAGATTAGGTTTTTAAGCTTTTTTTGTAAAAATATATCCAAGCAATAGCACCAATTAAACTCATGCCCAAACTCATAACTTGCCCTTGAGTTATAGCATCACAACATAGATAACCAATTTGGGCATCTGGAGCTCGCCATATCTCAGCTATTGTACGAAATAGCCCATAAGATATTGCATACACTAAAATAAGTTCGCCACTAAATTTTTGATAATTTCTATATAGATAAACAACAATAAAAACACCAATTCCCTCTAGTATGGCCTCATAAAGTTGTGAGGGATGCCTAAGTATCCCATCTACATAAATCCCCCAACTCACATCTGTTGTTCGACCTATCAGCTCTTGATTTAAAAAATTTCCAATACGACCAAATACAAAAGCTAAAGGGATTGAAAGAGCTACTAAGTCCATATGTTTGCCAAATGATAGTTTATATTTTTTACAATATAAATATGTAGCTAGTAAAAATCCAAAAATTGCGCCATGATAACTCATACCACGAATTCCTATAAACTCTCCATTAGAAAATGGGTTAAATATCTGCCAAGGATGAGATAAATAATATAATGTATCTGGGTCATAAAAAAGGATATATCCAAGTCTTGCACCTAAAATAACACCAATCTCTACATATATAAAATAAACATCTAATTGATTTGATTTAAAATCTAATTTGTCTCTTTTTATAAAGAATTTTCCAATATATAGTGCGCTAATTAAAGCCAATACATACATCATTCCATACCAATGTATAGGAAATGAAAATATACTAAATGCTATGGGGTCAAAACTATCATAAATGTTATTCCAGCTACTATTTGGCATGTAAAATTATTTTCTAAGAGCTTCGGCTATTAGTTCAATAGGGTTTTTAAACACTGTATCTACATCTGCATAGTTCATAGAAGCATTGATTTGCATCCTACAAGCGCTACACTCTGCACTTACAACATCAGCTTTAGTATTTTTAATCATTGCAGCTTTTGGGACACCAGCAGCTTTTGCAAAATGGTATTTTTCAGTCTGTATAGTTACTCCACCAAAACCACAACAAACATTTGGATCACTCATCTCTACAATATTGTAATTTTTACTAATTAAGTTTCTAGGTTCAGCATAAATACCTTGCATTTTTCTTGCGTGACATGGATCATGATAAGTTACTATCTTAGTATCTTTTTTCTTTTGCAGTAACAATTGTTCTAATTGTGTATGATGTTGTAACCACTCTGTTGCCATAAATATTTTATCTTTTATCTTTTTAGCACGCTCTTTCCACTCTGGTTGATCATGAAAGTAATGTTCATAATCTATCTTTAACATCGCACTACATGTAGCTTCTGGAACTATGATAGCTTCTACATCTTTTGAAAAACTCTCAAAATATTTAATATTAAACTTTGCATTATAATCAACTGTATCAAAATCACCTGTAAAATAAGCAGGGGCTGAACAACATTTTTGACTTTTTGCTAAAAAAGCATCAATACCTAAATGTTCTAAAATTTCTAAAAGAGAATCACCAATACCTTTGTAGTTGTAATTACCCAAACAACCTATAAAAATTGCCACTTTTCTTTTTCCGTCATTATCTATATTTTCAGGATATGAGTTTAAAAATGATGTTTTTTTAAGGCTTGGAAAAAGTCTATCAGCCTTTAACATTGGGATAGAAAAACGAGAATGCATAGAGTCTATGTCAGCTTTGATTTTAAATCCACAAGTTTGAAATACCCAACCAAGTTTAAAAGCTGCGTCATTCATCCAACGATGACGAAGAAGTAAAAAGAAAGCTTTTTTATACCAAGCGATACCATATTTTTTAGCTATATCTTTTCTAACTTGTTCTATAACCATATCTGTAGGAAGTGATTTTGGACAAATATCTGTACAGTTTGTACATAAAAAGCAACTCTCGAAGATATCTTTAACATTTTTATCTAAATCAAGTTTTCCACGCTGATATGCACCAAGTAAATCTAAAAATCCACGAGGAGAGGTTACTTCATCTGCATTTACATTATGAATAGTACAAACAGGGATACACTTACCACATTTAATACATGGGTCGGTAAACTCTGCAAAATTAAAAATATCTTCTGGTGTTTTGCTCATTATTTATCTTTTTAAACTGTCTTTGAAAATGTCTTTTTATTTGATACATGTTTTTTCATATAAGCATCAAATGGCATACAAATATTACGAATAAGTAAAGTTCCTGTCTCGCTACACTCAATTTTATTATCATTAATCACTAAAAGTTCTTCCTCTACGAAAGGTTGAAGAGCCTCTATGGCATCACCAAAATATTCTTTAAAATTTACATTGTAAAGTTTTTCAAATCTTTTGATATCAAGCTTGAAGTTACTCATCAACTCCATAATCACAAATTGACGAATCAAATCATCTTCATTTAAAACTACACCACGCTCAAATGGAAGTTTCCCATCTTCAATAGCAGCCTCATAAAGTTTCATATCTTTAAAATTTTGGTTATAACTATCAATCCCCTCACTAATAGATGTAAGTCCAACACCAATTAAGTCAGCTCCACCTTTGGTTGTATAACCTTGAAAATTTCTGTGAAGTTCACCTTTGTCAATCGCCTTAAATAGCTCATCTTCAGGTTTTGCAAAGTGATCCATACCAACCATTCTATAACCATGTGAAGTTAAAAAATCAATCGTATATTGCATAATTTCCAGTTTTTCATCAGGACGAGGAAGAGTTGTTTCATCAATCTTTCTCATAGTCTTTTTCATCCAAGGAACATGAGCATAGTTAAATACTGCAAATCTATCTGGGTTTATACTAAGAGATAACTTCAAAGTCTCTTTAAATGTCTCTAATGATTGATATGGAAGTCCATAAATTAAATCAACATTTACAGAGTGCATGTTGTATTTTCTAGCTAAATCCATAGCTTTTTTTGTAACATCATAAGGTTGAACACGATGTATTGCTATTTGAACTTTTTCATTAAAATCTTGAATACCAAAACTTACACGGTTAAATCCAGCTTCACTCATAACTTTCATCTGTGCTTCATCAATGTGACGAGGGTCAATTTCACAACTAATCTCTGCATCATCTCTAAAATTTGGAAATACACTTTTAATCTCATCAATAATAACTTTAAGTTGAGGCGCTGTAAAAAATGTTGGAGTACCACCACCAAAGTGCATCTGTAGTACTTCGCGATTTACATCTAAATGTTTACTCAAAATAGCAAGTTCACGTTTTAGATACTCAATATAACGAAGCATCTTCTCCTCTTTGGAAGTAAAAACAACATTACAACCACAAAAATAACAAGCATTTCTACAAAATGGCAAATGAAAATAAAGGCTTATTGGGCGAGAACTATCTTGAGATTCTAATTTTTTTATATACTCATCATATTCATAATCAGAACTAAACTCTAATGCTGTTGGGTAACTTGTATATCTAGGACCTGGTTTTGAGTATTTTAAAAATTTTGAGAAATCTAACATTTTTTTCCTTGCATAAAGTTTGTAATTTTTTGGAGCACGTTTTTTCAAAGAAAAAAATGATGCCCAAAAAATTACAATAAACAAACTTTACGTACTTATTTATAATTATT